>NZ_BAAGZI010000087.1:0-18906 GCF_054778695.1 Actinocorallia lasiicapitis | reverse complement strand
CCGAGCCACCTACAAGATCAAAATAACGAGAAAAGTACTCTCACCTGGGCAAATGCCTTAACTCACTGGCATTGCAGCTCAGACGGGCTTTTCCGGCAGCCAGTACCGCACCACGTCAGCCAGTGACCCTAGGCTCCTCTAGCAGATGATCTAACACGGCATCTCCCGCGCAAGGCTGCCGTCGCTTTCCCCTGCAACGGGAGCGCGTGTGGCTTACGTGCTCGAACGGACCGGCAAAGACGGCTCAAGTCGCTACATCGGGATGTACCGCGCCAAGGACGGCAGTTACAAGTCGGCAGGCACCTACGACGACCACGAACGCGCCATCGAGGTCGCCGAGCAAGGCGAAGCTCCACGCATGTCTCAACGTCACGTCCTGGGCCCGCCGTTGCGAAATGATCGGCCTACGCCCTCGCGACTTCGGCCATCAGCTTCTCCAATCGAAGAACACAACGTCGCCGACGACGACCTCCTCTTCCCCCAGTGGATGTTCGCCTACCAACGCATCACCACCCCGAGCACCCCCGCCGAGGAACCACTCCCGCCCCTGGTCTCCAAGACCGGGCTCATCTACGAGCACGGCACCAAGTCCGCCCGCTACGGCATGAACTGCACCTGCCGAAAATGCAAGGACTTCGCCGCCGACTACCAACGCCGATGGCGTCGCCAGAAAACCCAGGAACGCGCAGCGAACGGCACCCTCACCAAGGCCAACATCTGGCGCCAGGACGGCACCGAATTCCTCTCCCCCGAAACCTGGAATCGGTTCTGGCACCACGCCCGCGAAACCGCGGGCCTCCCGAACGCCTTCACCGCCTACAACGCCCGCCACACCGGCATCAGCTGGGCCATCGCCAAAGGCGTAGACCTCCAGCGAGTCCGCCAACGAGCCGGCCACGGCAGCCTCTCCGTCACCTCCCGCCACGCCGCCATCCTCGACGAGGTCCGAGACTATGCCGATGTGGCCGACCCGTCATCCCTGGACCTGGGCCCCGCGAACCTGGTCGCGGCGGGGCCAGTCGGCGTGCGGGAGTCCGGCTAGACGCCAAGTCACCTTCGCGAAGAACACCCAGCCGTAGAAGGGGATGAGGTAGAGGAACGCGTCTCGCCTTCGATAAGCGACCAAGGGCAGCACGCACACCAGCACGAACAGCGGGACCAGCTCCGGCAACATCGGGACTAGGTCGTAGATGAGCGGGTTGCCGTCGAAGTATTTGCCGGTGTTCATCTCTTTCTGAATCATGACCCGAGCTACACCTGCCATACCTGGGACTGCCAGCCACAGCGCCACCGCAAGAGCAACCCGCACCAGCCGCAGCCGCAAAGACTCAACGCCCCTCATTCGACACCTCCCCGACAGCCGGAAAACCGCACTGTACCGCCAGCCCCGATACTCCCGGAATGCGTGTTCCAACGAGACCATGGCCAAGGGCGGCTTAGGGGCGCAGGACGACTTTGAGGGCGCCGGTCGTCCGGCAGGCGGTCGCGGACCAGCCGGACATCTCGGGTTTGTGGTGCGTCCCAGCCCAGGAGGGCGCCGATCTTCCAGCGTGCCGCGAACAGCAGCCGTGTCGGCCAGGCGCCGGTTCCCGGGCCGCCGGCCGCGCGGATCGCGGCGAGCATCACCGGGAAGTCGTCAGGGCCCGAGCCGGTGACGCACATGGCGGGCGCCGTCCGGACACCGCGAGAGCGATGGGTCGAAGAGGGACTGCGGATACAGGCCGCCGACGGGCTGGACGCCGTGCGCGTCGAGGTGCTGGCCAAGCGCCTGGGCGTCACCAAACTGGGCGTCACCAAAGGCGGCTTCTACACACCCGGAGCCGCCTGCCGAGGAGCCCCCCGAGTCCGGGAGGGCCGCCACCCGGGCCATCATCGCGACGGCGTCGCTGCCGGGTCCTTGGTCGTGAGCTTCCCAGTCGATTTCCTACAAGCGCAGGGTCCCGTCGCCGCTACCGGAGAGCAGGAAGCGGTCGTCCGGCATGAGTGTGGGCTACGCGGCCTCCCAGTCCCTGCGCTCCCTCGGTGCGTCCCTTCACTGGGAGGAGGTTCTGGCCGCGGCCCTGATCGCACTGGTGTCACTGATCCCGGATGATCGACATTCCGCACAGGTGATCGGGATCCTGTCCGATGCCGCCGACCAAGCACCCGACCTCCCGGCGAATCAGCTCATCGAACTCCTCCTCACGCGGTTCCCGACCTACCTCGACGTCTCAGAAGAGGACCACGAGCTGGCCCTGCTGATCGGGAAACTCGCACGACACGACAGCCAGTGGCATCGTGACGCCGCGGTGAGCTGGCTCCGGCAACTCCCGGACGACACCACCGACCCAGAACCGGACATCATGCTGCACACCAAGGCCTGGCACGCATGGTGCGATCGGCCTCACGAACCGGAATCGGTGATGCTGGCGCTGGTCTGCGACTCGGCGCTGCGTCGCGAGGAACTGTGCGCTTTGCGCCGACTACCTCGATCCCGGATGTCGATTCCCCTAGCGTTCTTCGTTATCTGATCGGGTGAAGGGGCTGTGGTGTGGTGCGGGTGAAGCGCCAGGCGGTGGCGGTCCAGAGTGCGCCCCAGGTGAGGAAGAACGGTGACCAGAGCATGAGGTCCCAGTGGGCGAGGTAGCGGGCCAAGTCGGCGTGTTCGGCGGGTGGTGGATTCAGGCCGGTCAGGAGGAGGGTGTCGCCGAGGAAGCCGAATCCCACGGGACCTACCGAGCGCACGATCATCACGATGCCGAGGGTCCATGTGGCGGTGGCCAGGAGCCGGCGGGGAATACGTCGTCCCCAGGGTTGGATGGTGGCCAGTGCGAGGAGCACACCGATGGTCGCGGCGGCGAACATGAGCCAGTAGCCCGCGACGAACCAGCCGTTGCGAGCGAGCATCAGTTCCCGCAGGTCCGGCCGCATCGGCTCTTTGTCCACCAGGAAGTCGGAGCCGAGGGCGTGGGCGTGGGCGTGGGCGAGTTTCATCAGCCCGTAGGCGGAGGTCCACACGCAGGTGGCGTAGGCGGGCCACCGGGCCGGGCTTTCAGTCCCCATGGTGCTCCGGACGCGGTCTGGTGATGAGCCTGTGGTCAGCCTACTGGAGGACCTTGCGGAAGGCGTTGGCGATCTGGCGGTAGCCTTCCGTCGTCGCGTGGCCGTCGTTGTCGCTGCAGGCGTAGGTCCAGGCGCAGATGCGGGCCACGTTGAGCGGGATGCGGCCGTAGGGCTCGACGGTCACCTGGGTGACGAAATCATGGGTGGAGAAGGCCCCGTTGACATCGGCGACCGGGACCCCGAAGGAGGCGGCGGCGGTGCTTCCGAGGAAGTTGAAGGCGTCGAGCATCGGCACGGACGCCACAGCGGTCAGCTTGTCGCCCCGCACCCAGCGGCTCAGCTCCGGGTCGAAGTAGTTCATCGCCGCGTAGCGCGGTGTGTCGCCACCGGCTTCCTTCAACGCCCGGCCGATGCGCGGCAGGTTGGTGGCGAGCGGAGCCGCTCCCTTCAGCAGCCAGCACAGGGCGTCCTCCAGCCGCAGCGTGCAGCCGAAGTTGACGCCGATGTCGAGCGTCACGTACTTGACCCGCCCGGGGTGAGCCTTGAGGAAGGCGACCGCGGCGTTGAGCTGGGAGCCCTCGGGGTAGGGACATATCCCGCCCTCGATCATCGTGGTGGTGCTCTCGCCGCCACAGCCGAGCTTCACCAGCTTCAGCTCGGGCTGGGTGGCTTTGAACCCCGCGTACAGCGCGTCGGTATAGCCCTCGTCGGTCGAGTGGCCATGCTGGGAGCCGAGCGAGAGGGAGTCACCGAGGGCCAGATAGTAGGTGGACGATGTGTCCGCCCGAGCGGGCAGGGCGGCGACCGTCGTGGCGGCGAGCACGGCCAGGCCGCAGGCGGCGGCGGTGACGCGGTTACGAATACCCATGCGATGACTCCTTCGGGCGTGGTCGACCGGTGCAGGAGGCCGCGCGTACCGCGAGTACGAATGCGGCAGCGGCAGCGGCAGCGGCAGCGGCAGCGGCACACCGAAGCACCCATGACAATGATCCATCCTGGACTATCGCCATCGTAAGCACGATCCTAAAGAACACATATGGCTATTGGAGATAAAGCACAGCCGGATCCCACTCGGTCCCGCTCTTGCCCGTCGAGACACCGAATGCACTGTCACCGACGGGCGGAGCGTCCGCCATCCGGTCAGGACGGCTCCTGTGTCAAACTTCGCCGACGCCCGGCCGGTAACTGCCGCCCCAGGCGCCACCAACACGAGCGCCCACCCCACCTCGGACAAGGCGCCCCCAGGGGCGGCTCGGGCGCTGTTCCGGGCAGGTTGGGGCGGTTCGCCATGCTGGTCGCCAGTCACCCCTCCGGCTCGCCGACCATCGGCGCTCTCTGGTGAAGGACCCGATGCGTTCAGGCCGCGGACTGGCTTGCCGCGAACGTGTGCGACAAGGAGCGGCGGGAAGCCACTAGACCCGCTTTCCACGCATGAGTGATCGTCGGCGAGTTGCCGTGAGGCGTCGCGCAGGTGATGGGTATCCAGCGCGGTTTTCTCAGCGGGAATCGCGAGTGAGGCAGGTCCCTCATGCCGAGGGCTGGTCAGAGGAGGGTGATGGTGGGTTCGGTGGGTTGGCGGGCTTCGGGGTTGATGGTGTCGCTGAGCGGTCTTTCCACCCGCGAGGTGCGGGCGTACGCACGGGCCGAGGGGCTGCCCGAGACCGTCCACGGACGGCTCGCCCAGGTGACACACGGCCACCCAGTCGCTGACGGAGGCGCTGCGCCGGAACCCGTCCGCCGGGCTTGATCTGGCCGATACACCGGACGCGGCCGGACACCTGGATGGGTGATTCTTGACCAGGCGGCACGGATCGTCGAGGGGCTCTCGGCACGGAGTGCGAGAAAGAGAGTCGGTGTCGTCGCCCTGCGGTCGCGCCCTGGCCCGCGCTCCGGGCACAAGGAGCGGAGGCAACAGGGTCGTGGCCGGACGCAGGGACGTCCGGCCACGGTCTTTCTTGGGAGCCTTAGCTGATGTTGGCGTTCTGGGTGGTCGTGGTGCCGTTCCAGACGTTGAGGCCTAGGCGGCCGCTGGTGTAGGTGCTGTCGGTGACGTCGATGACCGGGTTGGTCCCGTTGTTGAGGTAGATCTTGATGCGGGGGCCGGCCGCGACGACTTTCAGGTGGTAGATCGTGCCGGCATTGATGGTGGTGTTGTAGGTGCCCAGCGTGGTCCAGGGCCGCCAGAGCTTGACCTCGCCGGAGGTGTTGATGTTGACGGTGTAGTGGGCGGTGGCCGTGGCGTTGGACCGGAAGGTCAGACCCGCCGCGGTTCCCGGATTCCCCGCGGTGTCGGGACGCAGATCGGCTTCGTAGGTGAAGTCCGACGCGGTCTGGGACGACAGGTAGTAGCCGTCGCCGGCAGAGGTGGCCTTCTGGCCGGCAGTGGTGTCGGTCCAGCTACCCGACACACTCGTCCACGGGCCGGCCAGGTTGGTCTGGAACCCGGGCTCGGGGTCGGGGTCAGGGTCCGTACCGGCAGGACCGGCGTTGGCGTTACGGATGGTCGCGGCACCGTTGTACAGGTTGATGCCGGACAGGCCGCTCGAATAGCTGGTGTCGGTGACGTCGATGACCGGGGTGGCGCCGTTGTCGAGGAACACCTTGATACGGGAACCGACCGCCACGACCTTCAGGTGATGGTTCTGGCCGTGGCCGATCGGGGTGCTGAACGTCCCCAGCGTTGTGCCGGGCTTCCACAGTTTGATCTGCCCGCCACCATCGGTGTTGATGTTGGCCGTGTAATGCTTGGTCAGATCGGTGGAGGCGCGGAACGTGACCCCCGCCGCGATCGCGGTGTCCAGACGCAGATCAGCCTCATAAGAGAAATCCGAACCCGTCTGCCCCGACATGTAGAACGCGTCACCGGGCGCCGTGCCGGTCTTGCCGTCCGAGACCGACGTCCACGAACCACCCACCGCACGCCACGGACCAGACAGGTTGCTACCAGGGTTCTCGCCCGCCGTGGACGATGGCCAGGTCCGAGCGATCTTGTAGTACTTCAGCGAGGTGAGCTGGACGTTGCCGCCTTCGGCGTAGGCGACGATGCCGCGACTGGCCGTCGAGGCGTCGAAGTTGACGTTGTCGCTGTGGACGAGCCGGCCGTCGTTGCCGAAGATCTCCAGCTGTCCACGGTCGACGAGGACGCGCATCTTGATCTTGCCGTTGACCGGGGACAGCGGCGATCCGTACAGCTTCTGGGACGAACGATCGTAGGCGACCGCTCGGTCGTAGGTGCCGTCGGCTCGGGTGTGGAGCTTCAGCCCGAACTTGGACGCCGTCGCGTTCGCGGCGTCGAACTCGGCGATCACTTCGTAGGTGTCACCGGAGATCCCGGTCAGCGGGTTGCTGGCAGGGTCGGCGGTGATGGTCCGATCCGTCCACGACTGCGCGTCGGAGCGGAGTGACGCGAGTTCGGCGACGGGGTTCCGCGTGACGCGGAGCCCTTCAGGGAAGGTCCTCAGCGCCATCTCCGTGGGGAAGGTGGCGTTTCCGGTCCAGGTCGCGCCGTGGTTTCCCGGCTGCCAGGCCATGTGCACGATACGGCCGTCAGGCATGTTGTTGAAGGTCAGCCCGGCGTAGACGGTTCCGCCGAAGCTGTTCTCGCCCTGGTCCAGCCGTTGCGGCGTGGTCCAGTTCGTGGTGAAGTGCGTTCCGTCGAAGTCGCCGACGACGTATTCGAGGCTGGCGTCATTGAGGACCCACTTGACAGTGGAGCCGCCATCGACGGACAGCGGATAAAGGTCAGGGCACTCATACAGCCAGTCGGCGCTGAACCTGCTGGCGTAAGTCCAGTTGAGCAGGTTGGGCGAGGTGTAGATGTTGACGCCGTTGCCGCCGGTGTTCGACCACACGACCATGACCCATTTGTTGGTGGCCGCGTGCCAGAACACTTTCGGGTCGCGGCTCTCCCCGGACGGGGTCGCGACCTTCGCGCCGTTGTTGTAGGACTTGAAGGTCTTCGCGCCGTCGGTGCTGTAGGCGACCGAGACGCCGTCGGTACCGGTGAAGACGACGATCGGTGCGTCGGCGCCGTCTTTCAGGCCGGAGGTGTTGGCGGTGTCGACGACGCCCGCGCCCGACCAGAGGTTCCCGGGGTGCACGCCGGGTTCCAGCGCGATGGGCTTCTGCGTCCAGCGCACCAGGTCGGGGCTGGTCGCGTGGCCCCAGTGCATGGTGTCCCAGCCCAGCCCGTGCGGGTTGTGCTGGTAGAAGAGGTGGTATTCGCCGTTGTAGTACAGCGGCGCGTTGATGTCGTTCATCCAGCCGGCGCGCGAGCTGAAGTGGAACTGGCCGCGGTAGGGCTCGTCGTAGGCGCCCTCGCTGGTCGTCGGGTACGGGTACTCGGGGTAGGGGTCGGCGGACGCGGGGGCCGGAGCCCAAAGTCCCAGCATGGCGAGTCCTAGCACGAAAGCGATCCCTGCGCGCAGGGCATGGCGCGGCTTGGGGCGACCGCGGCGGGAACGGAGCATGGAGGTCTCCTCGACAACGGGGTGGGGTGGCTTGAGGAAACGTTTCCTCAAGCCTGAGTGGATTATTGAACAGAGGCCGATCGGTGTCCATATGACAAATTGTTTTGGCAATGGACGGCAGAAGGCCCGGACGGGCGCACATCGTCCGGGCCTTCTGGTAAGGGTGATTCAGCCGGTTAGCGGCCGAGCTTCCACGCGGTGAAATCGGCGATCTTGGCAGTCCCGCCGTCGGCGAACGCGCTGATGCCGGTACTGCCGGGGCTGGGGAAGATCTGGTCGGTCAAGGAGACCAGACCCTTGTTGGCGTAGACCTCGACAGAGGAGGCGTCGACGACGATGTGCAGGTTCAGCCTGCCGTTGTCCAGGGCGACCGGTGCGCGATGGACACCGGGGAAGGTCGGGTGGAAGCCGACGTCTCCGGAAGCAGTTCGGTCGATGTAGAGCTCACCGGTCGTGGTGTCGTAGCCGATCCTGGTCTTCTGGCCGTCGCCCGTGCGCACGTCCAGACCGAAGGTCTTGGCGTCGCCGGGCCTCAGGGCGGCGTCGATCTCGGTGACCTGGCCCCGGTCGCCGAGCGGCACGGTGCCCTTCACCGGCCGGCCCTGGACCTTGAGCGGTTGGCCCCGCCGAAGGCCCGTCAGATCGATCGGCTCGGACATCAGCCGCATTCGGCCGTCCACCTCGCGCAGGGTCAGTTCCCGGGGCAGGGACATGGCGCTGCGCCAGGGGCTGGTGGGGATGTTCTGGCCGTAGTTCCAGTTGTTCATCCAGCCGATCATGATCCGCTTGCGGCCCGGGGCGTCGTTGTAGGTGACCCCGGCGTAGAAGTCGGCTCCGTAGTCGATCCAGTGGGCGCGTTCGACGCTGCTGCGGGCGGGGGCGTCGGCGAGGGTGAACTGGTCGGCGAGGATGTGCCCCCAGCCGCCCTGGTTGGCGTCGACGATCTCGATCCGCGCCTTCTTGCCGGCCAGGTCGGCGAGGTTCCAGGAGGCCCAGTCCATGCTCTCGCTGTTCGGCCCGGTCGCGGTGCGCACGACCTTCCCGTCGACCAGGAGGTTGACGGCGGTCTGCACGTCACGCGGCTTGGCCGCGACGTCGGAGAAGACGATGTGGTCAAGCATGATGTGTCCCCACCCGCCGACCGCGTCGTCCACGACCTGCACGGTGGCCTGCTCGCCGATCAGATCGTTGACGTCCCACGCCGTCCACAGCATCTCGGGGCTGTCGAGGCCGGTGGCCGTGCGCACGACCTTGCCGTCGACGACCAGGTTGAACGCTGCGGCGCCGTCGGTGCCGTAGGGGTGGTAGCCGCCGGCGATGAGGAAGTCGATATAGCGCTTGGTGATGGTGAAGGCCGGTGAGGTGATCGTGCCGGTCGCCGGGTCACAGTCGTCGACACAGGTGTCCAGTGCATGACCGCCGACCTGGCCGGGCAGCGGCCCGGGGGCGGGCACGGCGTTCACGTAGGAACCCGTGGCCGTCCAGCCCCCGCCCCAGCCGGGACCTTCGAAGTCGGCGAACACCTCACCGGGCGGCGGGGTACCGTCGCCGGTTCCATCGACGTGCGGATGCTTGCCGCCGCCCACCAGGAAGTTCAGGTACGGCTTGCCGACGGTGAACTCGGGCGAGGTGAGCGTGCCCGTCGAGGCGTCGTGGTCGAGGAAGGTGTTGACCAGGCCCTCGCCGAGGAAGCCCGACACGCCGCCCTGGTCGGTGAGGTTGCCGGTCGCGGGCGCGGTGCCGAACGCGGTGCCGGTGGAGGTCCACTGCCCGTAGCTGCCGCCCTCGAAATCAGCCAGAACAGTCCCGGCAGGTGGGGTGTAGCTCGGCGGATCGTCTGACGTGAAGGTCGTGCCGTCGAAGTCTCCGGTGAAGTACTGCGCGCCCGAGCCGCCGGCGATGCCGCCCGGGTTGATGTTCACGACCAGGACCCACTTGCTGCGCTTCCCGTCGCCCTTCACCGGAAGCTGGAACAGGTCGGGGCACTCCCACAGCCCGCCGGTGGCGCCGGCGGGGCCGAAGTCGCTCAGCGCCGTCCAGGACTTCAGGTCGGGCGAGGAGTAGAAGCGGACCTTCTGCTGGGTGGACAGCGCGACGACCATGAGCCAACGCCGGCTCGCCTCGTGCCAGAACACTTTCGGGTCGCGGAATTCGCTGGAGCCGATGTCGAGCACGGGGTTCCCGGAGTACTTGGTCCAGGTGAGGCCCTCGTCCGTGCTGTAGGCCAGGGATTGAGCCTGCTTGCCGCCCTGCTTGTAGGCGCTGGTGTAGATCGCCACTAGCGGCGGGGCGGCGCTGGTGCCCAGGCCGCTGGTGTTCTTCTGGTCGAGCACGACACTGCCGGAGAACACCATCTCCTGATCGTCGTGCGGGATGGCGAGCGGGAGCTCGGTCCAGTGGACGAGATCGGTGCTGACGGCGTGGCCCCAGGACATGTTGCCCCAGGTGTTACCGGACGGGTTGTACTGGTAGAAGAGGTGATACTTGCCCTTGTAGAAGATCAACCCGTTGGGGTCGTTCATCCAGTTCTTGGCGGGCGTGTAGTGGATCTGCGGCCGGTAGGGCTCGGGGCCGGGCGCGGCATCGGCGGGCACGCTCGCACCCAGCAGAGCGACCGACATCGCCAGGGCCAGGAGGGCGCGCAGCCAGGGGTGGCCGCGAAGGGGGATGCGCATGACGTTCTCCAAAAGGGGTGGTTCTCCGGAGACGAGGAAACGTTTCCTCAGCGTCCGTCATTATGTTCCGGCCTCTGACCAAAGTCCATGGTTCAGGGCGAGGCTGCTACGGGCGGTATGGTCATCGGGGGGAGGAGACAGCGGTGACCTCACAAAGGGCGCGCCCGGGCAGCAAGCGCGTGACGATGCGCGACGTCGCGACATTCGCCGGGGTCGGTATGACCACGGTCTCCCGCGTCATCAACGGCGTGCCGGTCGATCCGGTGCTCACAGCTCAGGTCCGCGACGCGATCGAGCAGCTCGGCTACCGCCAGGACGCCGCCGCGAGCAGCCTGCGGCGTACCGACCGTCGCACGGACACGATCGGGCTCATCCTCGAGGACGTCGCCAACCCGTTCTCGTCCTCCCTGCACCGCGCGGTCGAGGACGTCGCCGCCGGGCGAGGGCTGCTCCTGCTCACAGGCAGCAGCGATGAGGATCCGGCCAGGGAACGTAGCCTGCTCACCTCGTTCCTGACGCGCCGGGTGGACGGCCTGATCGTCCTGCCCACGGGACAGGTGGGCGCGGAACTGGAGTCGGCGCGCCGATACGGCACCCCAGTGGTGTGCGTCGACCGGATCCTGGCGCTCGACGGCGTCGACACCGTGACCGTCGACAACACCGGCGGTATCGGAGCGGCCGTGCGGCGGCTGGCCGCCCTGGGGCACCGCAAGATCGCTTTCCTCGGTGACAGGTCGGCGCTGTGGACCGCGCAGCAGCGCTGGGAGGGATTCGTCGCGGCGATGACCGAGGCCGGATGCCCGGTGCGCACCGCCTGGACCTGTCGCGACGTCCACGACGTCGGCGCCGCGGAAGCCGCCACGGACCAGATCTTCACCGGTCCGAACACCCCGACCGCGCTGATCACCGCCCAGAACCTGCTGACCATCGGGGCCCGACGCGTCCTGCAGCGGCGGCGGTTGCAGCATTCCGTCGCGCACGTCGGCTTCGACGACTTCGACCTGGCGGATCTGCTCGATCCGCCGCTTTCGGTCATCGCGCAGGACCCGGCGGAGATAGGGAGAACCGCGGCGACGATGTTGCTGGCCCGGCTGGATCAGGACTCGGGTCCGCCACGGCATGTCGTTCTGCCGACCCGGTATCTCGCCCGTGGCTCGGGCGAGATACCGGGTTGAGCCCTAGCTGATGGTGGCGTTCTGGGTGGTGGTGGTGCCGTTCCAGATGTTGAGGCCGAGGCGGCCGGTGGTGTAGGTGGTGTCGGTGACGTCGATGACCGGGTTGGTCCCGTTGTTGAAGTAGATCTTGATACGGGGCCCGGTGGCGACGACTTTGAGGTGGTAGGCGGTGCCGGGGTTGATGGCGGTGTTGTAGGTGCCCAGCGTGGTCCAGGGCCGCCAGAGTTTGACCTCGCCGGTGGTGTTGATGTTGACGGTGTAGTGGGCGGTGGCGGTGGCGTTGGAGCGGAAGGTGAGGCCGGCAGCGGTGCCGGGGTTGCCTGCGGTGTCGGGACGGAGGTCGGCTTCGTAGGTGAAGTCGGATGCGGTTTGTGAGGACAGGTAGTAGCCGTCGCCGGTAGCGCTGCCTTTCTCCCCCGCGGCGGTATCGGTCCAGGTGCCGGCGACGCTGGTCCAGGGGCCGGTCAGGTTGGTTGTGAACCCGGGGCTCGGTTCGGGGTCGGTGCCGACGGGGCCTGCGTTGGCGTTCCGGATCGTCGCGGCGCCGTTGTAGAGGTTGATGCCGGATAGGCCGCTGGCGTAGCTGGTGTCGGTGACGTCGATGACCGGGTTGGCGCCGTTGTTGAGGAACACCTTGATGCGGGAGCCGGCCGCCACGACCTTCAGGTGGTAGTTCTGGCCGCGGACGATCGGCGTGCTGAAGGTCCCGAGAGTCATGCCCGGTTTCCAGAGTTTGATCTGGCCGCCGCCGTCGGTGTTGATGTTGGCGGTGTAGTGCTTGGTCAGGTCATTGGAGGCTCGGAAGGTGATTCCAGCGGCGATCGCCGTGTCCAGACGCAGGTCGCCCTCGTAGGACAAGTCCGAACCCGTCTGCGCCGACATGTAGAACGCGTCGCCAGGCGCTGTTCCGGTCTTGCCGTCCGCGACCGAAGTCCACGAACCACCCACCGCACGCCAAGGGCCGGCCACATTACTGCCGGGGTTGGTGCCGCCGTCTGCCGGCGCCGTGCCGTAGATGTCCTTGAACTCGCGAATCTTCACGTTCGAGAACTGCGCGGGACCACCCTGGCTGAACAGCGCGATCCCCTTGTCCCCGGGAGCAGGGAAGATCTCGCTGGAGTGGACGTACTTGCCGTCGTCGACGAAGACCTCCAGGGTCGTCCGGTCGACCAGGATGCGCAGATGCACGTTCTTCTTGCTGATCGGCGACGTGCTCCTCAGGTAGCGGCCCGACCCGTCCGGGTTTCCGGTCTTGGCGCGGTCGACGTACACGTTGCCGCCCGTGACGCCGACATCGGCGTGCCGGTTGCCGTCCGCCGACGTGCGTAGCCGCACACCCAGGTCGGTAGCGGTCTCCCAGCTCACGTCGGCACTCAGCTCGTAGGCGCTGCCGCTATAGGACAGCGGCGTCTGCCCGTCGACCGAGAGCGTGCCCAGATCGACGGTCCTGTTGACGATGCCGTCCAGGCCGCTGACGGGCTGGGAGACCAGACTGAAGGAGCCGCCGGCCTGCTTCTTGAGGCGGATCTCGCGCACGATCGAGTCCGTGCCGTTGAATCCGTCGTTGGGCCAGGTCGGCGTCGCTTCGGGATAGGACCAGTTGTTCATCCAGCCGAGCCCGTAGCGGACGGCCGGATCGGGCGACCCGCCGGCCATCTTCTCCCAGGTGACAGCGGCATACCAGTCCCAGCCGTGGTCGAGCCACTGCGGGGTCGCCTCGTCGGCCTGGAACGTGGTCCCGTTGAACCCACCCGTCCAGTACGCGTAGGTGTTCGGCAGCCCTGACGCCTTGCCGTTCGCGGACACGCCCAGAACCCATTTCGTGGTCCCGTCGTCGGCCTTCAACGGGAACAGGTCAGGGCACTCGACGATGTCGATGCCGCTGGTGCCGTAGCTACTCTGGAACTGCCAGTGCTTGAGGTCGGTCGAGGTGTAGAAGCCGACGTCGCGGCCTTCGGCCAAGGCCATCACCCACCGGTTGCGGGCCGTGTCGCGGACGATCTTCGGGTCGCGGAAGTCGGGTTTTCCCGGGTTGGGCAGCACGGGGGTGTCGCTGTAGTGGGCGAAGGTCTTGCCGCCGTCGGTGGAGTACCACAGGAACTGCGCCTGTGCTCCGTTGCTGCTGTCGCGTTGGGTCATGACGGCGACGACGGCGTTCGCGCCGAAGCCCGCCGTGTTCGCCTCGTCGACGACCGCGGAACCGGACCATACGTCGCCGTTGGGCTGGGTGAACTTGGGGATCGACACTCCGCGATCGGTGAAGTTCACGTTGTCCGTGGTGGTGCTGCGGCGCCACTCCGTTCCCGGTCCACGCAGGTAGTCGCGGTTGTAGAGGTAGTAGTACTGGTACTCGCCGTTGATGAAGATCGGCCGCTGCGGATCGTTCTTCCAGTTGTCGGGCACGGTCAGGTGGTAGGCGGCCCGGTAGGTGGGCGACGGTTCGGCGTGTGCCTGCGGGGCGGGAGCCGTGAGGGCGGCCGCGACCAGCGCGATGCCTAGGAGAATGCGTCCGATGAGGGTGGGGGGACGGTGAACGTTCAAAGATTCCTCCGGCTTCGGAAGAGCGAACGGTGACGGGGTGGTGGTGGGGCCTTCCGGCCGGGCGGCAATGCCGGGTAAGTTACCGGCAGATTGAGGAAACGTATCCTTGCGATTGCCCGACAGTGTCGGATCCCGTCGGGGGGATGTCAACAGTCCGGCCGGTCCGTTGCAGTCCGGCACCGGTCGCAGCGCATCGAAAGCGTGGCGAGATATTGACATATCCAGCGCAGGGGTGAATGTTCTCGGCGGTAAGTACCTGACAAAACGATTGGGCATGATGATGGGCCGGCGCAAGGTGGGCATCAGGGACGTGGCCGCGGAAGCGGGCGTCTCGATGACGACGGTGTCGCACATCCTCAACAACGTCGCCGGTGCACGGGTCAACGGCGAAACCAGGGAACGTGTCCTGGAGGTCGCGCAGCGGTTGGGCTACGCGCCCAACGGGCTCGCACGCGGGCTGAGGATGCGTCGCTCCGGCCTGATCGGCCTGATCGGCGACGAGATCGCGACCACTCCGTACGCGGGAAAGATCGTCCTGGGCGCGCAGCAGGTGGTACAGCGTCACGGCGGGATACTGGTGGTCACCGATGCCGGGGGCGACCCCGACGTCGAAGAGCAGGCCGCCCTGCAGTTGCTCTCGCGCCAGGTCGAGGGCGTGCTCTTCGCCGCGATGTACCACCGGAACGTGACCGTGCCGGCGAGCCTCGAGGGCGCCCCCGTCGTCCTGCTCGACGCGATCTGCGATGACCCGGCCTACTCGTCAGTCGTTCCGGACGAGGTCGCCGGCGGCCGAGCCGCGGCGAGAGTGCTCCTGGACGCCGGGCATCGTCGCCTGGGGTTCATCAACGACGTCGAGGACATTCCCGCGCGGCACGGTCGTCGGATCGGCTTTCTCGACGAGGCCCGCCGTGCAGGGGGCGTCTCGGTGGCGGAAACCGAGTGCGAGCCCTGGGCACACACGGGGCGCATCGCCGCTCTGGAGATGCTGCGCTCTCCGGACCGGCCGACGGGGGTGTTCGCGTTCAACGACCGGATCGCGATGGGGGTCTATCAGGCCGCCGCGGAGAACGCGCTCCGTATCCCTGACGACCTGTCGGTCGTCGGCTTCGACGACATGGAGGTGATCTCCCAGGGGCTCCGTCCCGCGCTGACCACGGTCGCTCTGCCCCACCTCGAAATGGGTGCCTGGGCCGCCGAACAGCTCTTCCGGCTCATCGAGGGCGCGTCCAGCCCGCCCCCGACCCGCCATCAACTCCAAGGATCTGTCATCCACAGGTTCTCGGTAGCGCCGCCGCCTCGGACCTGACCCGAGACGACGGCGCGCTCCACCGGCATCGGCGATCGCGCCAACGATCAACGATGTTCGGCCACCTGACCGAAATCCGATGAAAAGAGGAATCCGATGCTCATCAGCAGGTTCCGAACCCTCGCAATAATCCTATCCGCCGCCGCGCTCACCAGCGCGTGCTCCTCCGGCTCCGGCTCCGGCTCGAGCACCTCCGGTGGTGTCACGACCCTCACCCTGTGGACCCACAACGCGGGCAACGCGAAGGAACTCGACGTCGTCAAGCGGATCATCACCGACTTCAACGCCAGCCAGACGAAGTACAGAGTCGAGTACCAGGCGTTCCCACAGGGCGCCTACAACGACGCCGTGGTCGCGGCCGCCACCGCGAAGAAGCTGCCGTGCATCATCGACGTCGACGGCCCGAACGTGCCCAACTGGGCCTGGGCGAAGTACCTCGAACCGCTCGACCTTCCCACCGACCAGTTCGCCGACCAGCTCCCCAGCACGGTCGGCCGCTATGAGGGGAAGGTCTACTCCTTCGGGCACTACGACGTCGCCGTGTCCATGATGACGCGCAAATCAACCCTGGAGAGCAACGGCGTCCGCGTTCCGACGCTCGACAAGCCGTGGACGGCCGAGGAATTCGACTCCGCACTGACCAAGATCAAAGCGACCGGGAAGTTCAAGTACCCGCTCGACCTGAGCACCGGCCTCACCGGCGAGTGGTGGCCCTACGGCTACTCGCCCTTCCTGCAGAGTTTCGGTGGGGACCTCATCGACCGCAACGGTTACGCGGCCGCCAAGGGCACGCTCAACGGACCGGCCGCGGTGAAGTGGGCGACCTGGTTCCAGGGCCTGGGCACCCGGGGAATGATCGCCAAGAAGTCCGGCGAGGACCCCGCGCTGGACTTCGTCAACGGCAAGACCGCCATCAGCTGGAACGGCAGCTGGGCGGCCGACGCCGTCACCGCGAAGTTCAACGACGTCCTGTTCCTGCCGCCGCCCGACTTCGGCTCCGGTCCGAAGATCGGAGGAGCGTCCTGGCAGTGGGCGCTGTCGTCGAGCTGCGCCGCGAAAGACGGCGCTCAGGCCTACCTGAAGTTCTCGCTCCAGACCAAGTACGTGGTCGACTTCGCCAAGACCCTCGGCCTGACCCCCGCGACCCAGGCCGCGGCGGCGCAGGTGCCCAACTACGCGCCGGGTGGCAAGTACCGGTTCTTCCTTGACCTGTCGGCCAAGGATGCCGTCGTCCGGCCGGTCACCCCCGCGTACCCGTTCATCTCGACCGTGTTCACCAAGGCCGCGCAGGACATCCTGAACGGGGCCGACCCGCAGGGCACCCTGGACAAGGCCGCGGCCGACATCGACACCAACATCCGACAGAACGACGGCTACCGCTCCTGACGAGCACACGGCGGCCGGAGACCAACAGGCCTCCGGCCGCTTTGCCTGAGGGAGGAAACGTGCCCGTCATCAAGCGAGGGCGTCGTGCCGAATCGCTGCTCGGCGTCGTCATGGCGACGCCGGCGATCATCCTGCTCGGCGTCTTCTTTCTCGTCCCGATGCTCCTGGCGTTCGGGCTCGCCTTCACCAACGCCCAGCTCATCTCACCCCGTCCTCCCCGGTTCATCGGCGCGGACAACTTCAGCACGCTCATCGGCGATGAGCTGTTCCACGCCTCCCTGATCAACACGGTGTACTTCGCGGGGGTCGTCGTTCCCGTCCAGGCCGGTCTCGGGCTGGTGCTCGCGGTACTCGTCAACGGGAATTTTCGCGGCCGGAACCTGGTCCGCAGCGTCTACTTCCTTCCCGTGATCACGTCCATGGTGGTCGTCTCGATGCTGTGGCGCTTCATCTACCAGCCCGACGGCCTGCTCAACCACGTCATCTCCACACTCAGCCTCGACAACTGGCACGGCACCGACTGGCTCGGAAATCAGGCGACGGCCATGCCCGCGATCATCTTCATGTCGGTGTGGCAGGGTGTCGGCTTCCACATGGTGATCTGGCTCGCCGGACTCCAGACGATCCCCGGCGAACTCTATGAAGCCGCCGACATCGACGGCGCGGGCCGCTGGGCGCGGTTCCGGTATGTCACCTGGCCGGGACTGCGGACGATCCGCACGTTCATCCTCGTGACCATCACCATCGCCGCGTTCAGTCTGTTCACGCAGGTCAGCGTCATGACTCAGGGCGGTCCGCGCGACGCGACCACCACCTTGGTCCATATGGCGGTGCGCACGGGCTACGAACAGCACGCGACCGGATACGCGGCGACGATCTCGCTGGTGTTCTTCCTGCTGGTCATGGCCGTCACCGCGATCCAGCGCGTCCTCACCCGAGAGAAGGAATGACCATGTTCACCGCTAGCCGGGCACTCCTGTGGGCAGCGCGGATCCTGCTGATGGTCGTGTTCGTCCTGCCGCTCGTCTTCATGGTGATGTCGTCGCTCAAGCCCGACGCGCAGATCTTCGCCGACCTCGACTCCGCCCGTGCCTTCCTACCCGTCGGCGATCTGTCCACCGACAACTACACCGGCGTCTACGACCGGGTGCCGGCCAACCGGTTCCTCCTCAACTCCCTCTTCATCTCGGGCACGATCGTCGGCCTGGGGCTGATCGTCAACAGCCTCGCGGCGTTCGCGCTCAGCCGTACGCGATGGCCCGGACGACGCCTCCTGCTCACCGCCATCATCATGACCCTGATCGTCCCGTTCGAGACCCTCGCCCTGCCCATGGTGTGGTGGGTCAACAAACTTCCATGGCTGGAGCTGCACGGGTTTCGCCTCGCGCTCACGGAGGGCTGGCTGGACACCTACCGCGTCCAGATCCTCCCGTTCGTCGCCAACGCCTTCTCGATCTTCCTCTTCTACCAGTATTTCTCCAGCATCCCGAGGGAACTGGACCAGTCCGCCCGCCTTGACGGCGCCGGCAACCTCACCATCTACCGGCGCATCGTGATGCCGCTGTCCGGCCCAGCGATCGCCACGGTCGCCATCCTGACGTTCCTGCCCGCCTGGAACTCCTACCTGTGGCCTTTGATGGTCGTCCAATCCGAGGACCTGCGCCCCGTGATGGTCGGCGTTCAGTACTTCTCTCAGTTCGGTGTCTCCTGGGGGCAGATCATGGCCTACTCCACCATGATCACCATCCCCACACTCCTCCTCTTCCTGGCCTTCCAGCGGTCGTTCATCAACAGCATCGCCGCGACCGGAGTCAAGGGCTGATGTCAAGGGCTGAATAGTCAGGCAGCACATCGGCCGTCGGCCAGTACATCGGTCCGCCACGCAGGGCATCGCGGACCGATGTACTGGCCTGACCTGCGATAACGGCCTCTCGACCCGCTGGCCGCACCATGGTCAAAGCGTTTGCGCAAGCGCTTGCGCGGGTGATGGCGTGTGAGGAAACTAACGTCCACTTCGTCGGGACTTAACCCCCGATTCACCCCCCAAGGAGATCAACCATGATTCGTAGAGGTATCGCCCTCGCCGCCATCGGAGCCCTCGCCCTCACCGGCTGCGGGTCCGGCTCCAAGTCCGATGACGGTGCCACCGACGGCTCCCCCGCCAAGGTCGGTCTGATCACCAAGACCGAGACCAACCCGTTCTTCGTGAAGATGCGGGAGGGCGCCAAGGCCCAAGCCGACAAGGACGGTCTGGAGCTGATGACGGCGGCGGGGAAGTTCGATGGTGACAACGAGGGTCAGGTCACGGCGAT
>NZ_BAAGZI010000086.1:0-19052 GCF_054778695.1 Actinocorallia lasiicapitis | reverse complement strand
GTGGGCGGCGGCCACGGGGCGGGGCGGGGGGAACGGGGTGGGGGCCGGGACGGTGCGGGGGGTGCGGGAGGGCTCCGGGCGGAACAGGGAGTCGTAGGTGGTGCCGGTGCGGGCCGAGTGCTGGGCGATCGGGGCGCGGACGGCGGCCGTCGGGATCAGCTCGGCGTCGGCGACGGCGGTCTGGTCGAGGGAGGTCATCTCGGCGCGGGGGCGGCGCGGGGACTCGGCGCGGTGCAGGAGCTCGGCGGCGGCGGCCGCGTCCAGACGCTCCTCCGGCTCCTTGGCCAGCAGGCCGACGATCACCGGGGCGAGGGCGTGGCCCCGGGTCAGCGGCGGGATCGGCTCCATCATGACGGCGGCCAGGGTCGACAGGACCTCGGGGCGTTCGAACGGCGCGGTGCCCTCGACGGCCGCGAACAGCAGCGCGCCGAGCGCCCACAGGTCGGAGGCCGGGCCCGGTTTGAGGCCCTGGGCGCGCTCCGGCGAGATGTAGGCGGGTGAACCCATCACGATGCCGGTCTGGGTGAGGGAGGAGTCGCCCTCCATCTGGGCGATGCCGAAATCGGTGAGGATCGCCCGATCCTCGCTGAGCATGACGTTCGCGGGCTTCACGTCGCGGTGCAGGATGCCCGCGAGATGGGCGGCGCGCAGCGCGCCGAGGAGCTGGCGGCCGATGTCGGCGACGCGGGCCGGATCGAGCGGGCCGTCGTTGTCGATCACGTCCTGGAGGGTGCGGGCGTCGACGAACTCCATGACGATCCAGGGGACGCCGTCCTCCTCGACCACGTCGTGGACGGTCACGATGCCGGGGTGGGTGAGCCGGGCGGCGGCCCTGGCCTCCCGCAGCATCCGCTGGTGCATGATCTCGCGGGCGGCGTCGTCCAGGCCCCGCGGCGTGATCACCTCTTTGATCGCGACGGTGCGCCCCAGCACCTCGTCGCGGGCGCGCCAGACGGTGCCCATGCCGCCTCGGCCGAGCACCCCGTCCAGCCGGTAGCGGCCGCCGAGCAGCCGCTCCTCCCCCTGTGTCATGCGCGGGACCCTATCGCCACTAGTTCACGGTTCCGTAAAGGCCCGCCCTGGTCAGGACGCGCCCTTGAAGCTCTCGTAGACCGGACGCATCCGCTGGTAGACCGCCGCCCACTCGCTTTCCGGGGCGCGCAGCAGGATCGCGTAGCCGCGCGGAGGCAGGACGAAACCCCGGTTAAGGGTATGCATCGTCACGCCCCCCTCGGTCGAGGTGAACTCCCAGTCGGCCGAGCGGGCGCCGTTGGTGCCGCGGACGGGCGGCTGGTCGGGCGTCGCCTTGACGCTGACCAGCCGGTATCCGGTGATCGCCGGACGGGCCGAGGATCGCTGCCAGTCGGCGAGGGCGCTCGGGCCCGCGCTCGCCACCTGGTCGATCTGGATCTTGATCTTGCGGTCGGGTGAGTAGAAGTGGTCACCGCCGACGCCCGACTGGGGGCCGGTGAAGCCGTCCGGGATCAGAAGCGAGTAGCCGGAATCATCCTGGTAGGTGTGGAAACCGGTCGTCGTGGCGGGGGCCGAGGCCGTCGCACTGGACGAGGCGCTGGGCGTGGTGCTCGCCGACGCGCTCGGAGTGGTCGACCTCGACGGGGAGGCGGTCGGGGACGGGCTCGCCGGCTGCGAGGTCTTCTGGGTCTTCGCCGGGACGGGCACGGCAGGCTTGTCGGGCTTGTCGTCGCCCTGGGCCTGGTTCCAGGCGATCCCACCGACGATCATGCCCGTGGCCAGGACGATCGCGGCGACGATCGCACCCGTCCTGCCGCTCTTGCGGGCGGTCGCGCCGATCGTCGCGGGGCCGAGCCGGGGCGAGCCCTCACGGGCCGTCGGATCGCCGGGCGCGAGCGGAGCGGGCTGGGCGATCACCACCGGCTGCGGGCGCTCCACCGGACGGGTCGGCGCGCCGCCCTTGCCGTGCGCGATCTCGTCGAGCAGCATCCCGGCCTCGTGGACGGTCATCCGCTCGGCCGGATCCTTGCGGAGCAGGCCGAGGATCACCTCGTTGAGCGGGCCCGCGTTGGGCGACTCCGGGACGTCCTCGGAGATGATCGCCAGCAGCGACGCCATCGGCTCGGGCCGTTCGAACGGGGAGCGCCCCTCGCACATCGCGTACAGAGTGACGCCCAGCGCCCACAGATCGGACGCGGGACCGGCGACCCGGCCGCGGGCCCGCTCGGGGGCGATGTAGGCGGGCGAGCCCATGACGAGGCCGGTGGCGGTCAGGGTGGCGTCGCCGGTGGCGTGCGCGATCCCGAAGTCGGTGAGGACGGCGCGGTCACCCGGCGCGAGCATCACGTTCGACGGCTTGATGTCGCGGTGCAGCACCCCCGCCACGTGCGCGGCGTGCAGCGCCGACAGCATCTGGCCGCCCAGCCGGGCGGCGCGGCGCGGCGTCAGCACGCCCTCGCCCTTGATGACCTTGTCGAGGGAGCTGGCCTTGATCAGCTCCATCACGATCCACGGCCTGTCGTCCTCCTCGACGACGTCGTAGACGGTGACGACGCCGGGGTGGGCGAGGCGTGCGGCGGTCCTGGCCTCGCGGAAGGTCCGGCGGTGCTGGAGATCGCGTTCCTCGTCGCTCAGCCCGAACGGGAGGATGACCTCCTTGACGGCGACGTCACGGCCCAGGACCTCGTCGAAGGCCTGCCAGACAGTGCCCATCCCGCCCCGGCCGACCTGGGTCTCGAGCCGGTAGCGGCGCGCGATCAGTCGGCTCGGGATGTCATTCGGCATAGAAGTGACCATATCCATTGTCGAAGTGCATATCGGTAACCACGCTGGCAGATTCCCGACCTGCGGCGTTGGATGCCTGATCTGCCGGGAAAGTTCGCGGTGGGCGCCGACGGAATTGTGGGTACTGATCATGACGGGGGGATCATGGGAAGCCTATGGGCGCGGCTGATGAACACCGTGCCGACGGTCGTGTTCTGGTATGTCCGGCTCTCGGGCATCGCCTCGATCGTCGCGTGGCTGTCGTCCGGCCTGATCGAGAAGGCCGCCGGCATCTGGGCCCTGCGCTGGCTCACCGTCCTCGGCTGGGCCCCCAGCCTCGCCTACGGGCTGCTGCTCATCCTGCTGTCCATCGGGATCAGGCGGCGCAAGAAGTCGGCGTGGCGGATCGTCACGATCGTGTTCGCGCTGTTCTTCCTGCTGGCCTTTGCCGCGATCTTCGATCCGGAGGACGGCGGACTCCTCTGGGTTGTCATCGCGTCCGTTTTCGGCCTCGTACTGATCGGGTTGATCGCGGGACGGAAGAATTTCAACACGCTCCCCGATCGTGCCAACCGTCGGCTCGCCGCGCGCGTGTTCCTCTGGTTCCTTCTGGTGACACTCGTGTTCGGGACCGTGCTCGTCGCCGCCACCGACCAGAACCCCGTCGGCGCCTGGTGGACCCAGACGATCTACGCGTTCCTGCAGTCGGCCGTGGGAGCGGCCGTGACGGGCAACCCCATCGACGTCAGCGTGCCCCGGTGGGTGGACCTCATCCTCGACTTCCTCGGCGGCGGGCTGCTGCTCACGACCGTCTGGGCGCTGTTCCGGCCCGGGCGGGGCGACGCCGTGCTCAGCCCCGAAGAGGAGCTGCCGGCGCGGGCGCTGCTCGCCGAGTACGGCGAGAACGACTCGCTCGGCTACTTCGCGCTGCGGCGCGACAAGGACGTCTTCGTCTGCGCGTCGCAGCGGGCCGCGATCTCCTACCGGGTCGAGGGGACCGTCTGCCTGGCCAGCGGCGATCCGCTCGGCGACCCTGACGCCTGGGACCAGGCGATCGGGGAATGGCTCGCCATGTGCCGGGCGCACGCCTGGATCCCCGGGGTGATGAGCGCGGGCGCGCGCGGGGCGCAGGCGTACGCCCGCAACGGGATGGACGCCCTGGAACTCGGCGACGAGGCGATCGTCCCGACCGCCGACTTCAACCTCGACGGACGGGAGATGCGGCAGGTCAGGCAGGCCGTCCGGCGGGTGCAGCGGGCCGGGTACACCGTCCGGATCCGGCGGCACGGGCAGATCCCGGCGGACGAGCTGGCGGAGATCGTCGCGGACGCCGACCGGTGGCGGGACGGCGCCACCGAACGCGGGTTCTCGATGGCGCTCGGCCGGCTCGGCGACCCGGCCGACGGGCGATGCGTCATGGTCGAGGCGTTCGACCGGGACGGGGTGCGCCGAGGGCTGCTCAGCTTCGTGCCGTGGGGACGGAACGGGCTGTCGCTCGACCTGATGCGCCGCGACCGGGCCGCCGAGAACGGGATCAACGAGTACATGGTGGCGATGCTGGCCACCGGGGCCGGGGCGATCGGCGTCCAGCGGATCTCGTTGAACTTCGCGGTGCTGCGCGGGGTGTTCGAACGCGGCGGGAAGATCGGCGCGGGGCCCGTGCTGCGGCTGGGCTACATGTTCATGTCGTTCGCGTCGCGGTTCTGGCAGCTCGAATCGCTGTACCTGGCCAACGCGAAATATCACCCGGAGTGGCTGCCCCGCTACATCTGCTTCGAACACTCCCGGGACGCCGTGCGGATCGGGCTGGCGGCCGCGCGTGCCGAAGGGTTCCTGCCGACGCTGAAGAAACCGCCGCTGACGGAGGCGACGACCCCGCCCGAACTGCTCGCGCAGATCACGTCCGTGGAGGCCGCCGTCGAGGCGGCGCGCGCGCCACGGCGGCGGCTTTCGGAGCAGGAACGCGTGCGGCACGCCAAGCTCGACCTGCTGCGCGCCGCCGGGATCGACCCCTACCCGCTCGGCTACGCGCGCACCGACTACGCGGCCGACCTGCGGGCTTCCTACGGCGGGCTGCCCAAGGACGCGGCCACCGGGGTGACGGCGGCCGTCGCGGGACGGGTGGTGGCCTCCCGCGAGCACGGACGGCTCTGCTTCGCGACCCTCAGGGACGAGACCGGCGACATCCAGATCATGCTGACGGCGGAGCTGCCCGATCTGGGACGGTGGAAGACCCTCATCGACCTGGGCGACCAGGTGGGCGTCACCGGAGAGGTGATCACCACCAGGACCGGGGAGCTGACCGTCCTGGTGCGGTCGTGGGCGCTGACCGCCAAGTGCCTGCATCCGCTGCCCGCGCCCGGCGGGCTGAGCGAGGAGACCCGGGCGCGGCAGCGGTACGTCGATCTGATCGTCAACGGGCCGGCGCGGGAGATGGTGCGGACTCGAGGGGCGGCCGTCGCGGCCGTCCGGGACACGCTGCGGGAGCGCGGCTACCTCGAGGTCGAGACCCCGATGCTCCAGCCGGTGCACGGCGGGGCGACGGCGCGGCCGTTCACGACCCGGATGAACGCCTACAACCTGGAGCTGTACCTGCGGATCGCGCCCGAGCTGTACCTGAAGCGGCTGCTGGTCGGCGGGATCGGGCGGGTGTTCGAGCTGAACCGGAACTTCCGGAACGAAGGGGTCTCGCCCCGGCACAACCCGGAGTTCACGATGCTGGAGGCGTACGAGCCGTACGGCACCTACGACACGATGGCGGTGCTGACCAGGGAGCTGACGATCGCGGCGGCGCTGGCCGCGCTCGGGACGACCGTGATCGACCGGCCCGGGGCCTCGTTCGACCTCGCCGCGCCCTGGGCGGCGATCACCGTGTACGGCTCGGTGTCGGAGGCGCTCGGCACGGAGATCACCCCGGACACGCCGCTCCCCGAGCTGCGCGCGCACGCCGAGGCGGCCGGGCTGGAACCCGATCCCGACTGGGGGCAGGGACGGCTCGTCCAGGAACTGTTCGAGCTGCTGGTCGAGCAGACGCTGATCGCGCCGACGTTCGTCCGCGACTTCCCCGCCGAGACCTCGCCGCTGACCCGCCCGCACCGCGACGACCCCCGGCTCGCCGAGAAATGGGACCTCATCGTCTGCGGGATCGAGCTGGGCACCGCCTACTCCGAGCTCATCGACCCGGTGCTGCAGCGCCGCCGCCTCACCGAGCAGTCCCTGCTCGCCGCCGGCGGCGACCCCGAGGCGATGGATCTCGACGAGGACTTCCTGCGCGCCCTCGAGTACGCCATGCCGCCGTCCGGTGGTCTCGGGATGGGCGTCGACCGCCTCCTGATCATGCTCACCGGCAAGACCATCCGCGAGACGATCCCGTTCCCGCTGGTCCGGCCCGGCTAGCCGTCCCCGCCGACCGCATTCGATTCGGTGGGACTATTGGACATCTAATGCCCATCTGTCACACTGACCGCACGCCCGATCGGTGTGGAGGTTTCAGTGACGGACGCGGCCAGGGACGCCCTCGAACAGCTACGCGACGCCGACCAGTTCCAGTGGTACGTGGTGCCGCTGCTGCTGATGGTGCTGTACGTCTACTCGGTCGAGATCGAACGGCGGAACTGGAACGTCCTGCTGGGCGGGCTGGCCCTGTGGGGCATGGACTGGTTCAACGAGATCTGGAACTCCCTGGTGTTCCACTTCAGCGGGCGCGCCCCGGTGTGGGGAGCCGGCGGGAGCACGTCCTACCAGATCCTGATCGGGCTCAACATCGAGATCTGCTTCATGTTCATGATCATGGGGATCGCGGCGGCCAAGATGCTCCCGCCGAAGGAGCAGCGGATCCTCGGGCTGCCGAACCGGCCGGTGCTGATCGCGGTCAACTCCGCGCTGGCGGTCGGCGTGGAGATCCTGCTCAACCGCGCCGGAGTGCTGACCTGGGAGTGGAGCTGGTGGTCCCCGGAATTCCCGGTGATCATCTTCCTGGTCGGGTATGTGCCGTTCTTCACGGCCTGCTTCCTCGTCCACGACATGGCGAAGCTCCGGAGCAAACTCCTCACCGTCGGAACGATCTTCGGCGTTGATATCGCGGCGCTGGCCGTCTTCGGGGGCCTCGGCTGGCTGTGACGCGGGTCAGGGCTTGCGGGCCACCCAGAGCGCCCACCCGATCAGCGGGATCTGCAGCGGCAGCCGGGCCTTGGCGGCGTTGCGGAGCGGGGCGGGCTTGTCCTTCCAGTCCCGCGCCATCTTCACGTTGGCGGGAAAGACCGCCGCGATCAGCCCGGCCGCGGCCAGCGCCCCGATCCGCCGCGTCGACGGATTGAGCACCGCCACCCCCACCGCCACCTCGGCGATCCCACTGAGATGCGTCCAAGCGCGCGCCTCCCCCGGCAGCCCCTCAGGAATCATCGCGTCAAACGGCCTCGGCGCCACAAAGTGCAACGCCCCCATCCCCACAAGCATCGACCCCAGCCGACGAGCAGAAGCATCCATACAAGTGACCCTAGAGTCACTTATGGGTGCGGCGCTAGCCCTCCGTCAGACCCCGCCCACTACATGCCGAGCAGCCCTCTCTCCTCCAGGTGTGCGAGAGCAGCGGAAATATGCGCCCGGGTGAAGAGCTTTCCCTTCCGCTCCGTCCAGGCCTGGACGTACGCAGCCACGTTCTCCAGATCGGACCTTGAGGTCTCGACCGCCGCCCAGTGGACGGTCGAGAGCAGTTCGAGCCCGTACGGCGTCTCGAACCCGTCGATGATCTCCGCCGCGCGCTCCACTCTTGCCGCGGTCGCGGGATCGCCTGCCAGGCAATGCTCGACTTCACCCGAGGTGTTGGGAGTCAGAGCCAGCTTCATCGGCTGGGTTCTGTCTCCGTAACCGCGGATGTAGTGCCCTTCGAGGTACTGCAACGCATGGTTGAGATTCTCGGCATAAGGACCGAAATCACCCTTGGTGAACTTGAGCCGTAGCGGCTCCCCGCAGAGCTGCAGAAAATAGGTGAGCTTCTGCGCTTCGAGCGCCCCCAGGCGGTAGTCCGGCTGGAGGTAGCGATCGAACAGGGCGAGGACGGCTGCCCGCGAGGACGTCAGCTCAGGTTTCGTGGTTCGAACAGGCATCTCGTCGGGATCGGGTGCTCCAGACGGCGCATAGATGATCACACGGACATCGGAGAGTGGAGCGAGTGCGTCCGTGATGAGGGGCAGAACATCACTCCAGGCCAACCCGCCGTTCCCGCAGCCCAGCGGCGGGACGGCGACGGAACGGATCTCCAGTTCGCGCAGCACCCGAACCAGATCCGCGAGCCCGGCCTCGATGTCCGACAGGCGCGATCCACCACGCCAATGCCGCTTCGTCGGAAAGTTGATCAAGTATCTGCCGTCGCCCATCCGCCCGCTGTCGAAGACGAACATCCGCCCGGGGACGACCTCGCCGCGCTTGCTCGCGGCAGCGTAGGCCTTGAAGTTCGCCGGGTAGGCCTGCCGGAACTGCAAAGCAAGCCCTTTGCCTGCCACCCCGACGGTGTTGACCGTATTGATCAGGGCCTCCGCAGGAGCATCCAGGAGATTTCCGCTCCCGAACTCGATCATTCTTCCCTCCCTTCGGCCGAGCCGCCCAGTCCCCTCAGTAGTACCATTCGGGCCTGACAATCACCGGTGGCCGATGAGCCGCATCCCCGAGAAGCTCTCTGGCCTGGCCGGCGATCAGGTGGTCGATCACACCGATCTCCCCGATGAGCGACCACGGTAGGCGCCGGTGAACCAGGAACTCCGCCTGCCGCCGCCGCTTCCGATCGTTGTCCTCTTGGGTGTCGTGCCAAAACCTCTCCCCCATGATCAACCAGTCGATCTTGTCAAGATCGCGTAGGTCGGTGAAGACGCTGCTGAACTTCATGGTGGCGTGGCCATCGGTGAAAACGAACGGCAAGCCCTCCTGCTGTATCGCTTCGCAGGAGGAGACCAGATGCAGCATCTTCCGCTGGCCATGAGCCACCCCACCGACGCGACCGCTGTTGATCGCATAGAGCATGGGCGACCGTGGCGCGAAGTAGAACGGAGCGTAGTCGTTGAGGTGCCCGGCCTGCCCGGCTGTCACGCGATGTGCCGCGCGTCTGTCTTTGATGTGCGAGTGGCCGCTGTTGACCGGGAAGCGCCGTCCACTATCGCGATCACACAGGATGCCCTGAGCGGCGATGCCCCGCAGGTTGTCGATATGGGTGATGTGGAAGACAGACGTCACAGGCGGTCAACTTACCGACGACGGACGCCTCACCACCGGATTTCCCCGGATACCAGTCGTATCGCTGTCAGGGGGTGAAGTAGCGGCGGGGGGTTTGGGTGAGCATGAGGTGGGTTTGTGTTGTGGAGAGGCCGGCGGTGTGGAGGGCGGGGAGGACGTCGGCGAGGATGTGTTCGTAGTGCCAGTTGGGGAGGAGGAGGGGGCGGAGGGTGTCGTGGTCGGGGCCGAACCAGTCGATGAAGCAGCAGGCGTCCTGGCTGAGGACCATGCGGTCGGCGTAGCCGCGCTCGGCCAGCGCGACGACCGTCTCGATCCGGGACGCGGTGTCGCGGGGGACGTCGAGGCCGAAGCGGTCCATGCCGAGGATCGCGCCCGAATCGGCCAGCTCCATCAGGTAGTCGAGGTCGCCGGTGTCGCCGCTGTGCCCGAACACGACCTTGGTGAGGTCGACGCCCTCGGCGCGGAACAGTTCCAGGGCGTACAGGCCCGTGCCCTGCGACGGGTTGGTGTGGACGGTGATCGGCGCGCCCGTCTCGCGGTGCGCGTACGCGACGGCCTTCGCGGTGCGGGCCACACCCGGCGCTACCTCGCCGTGCTCGATCGCGCACTTCAGGAACGCCGCCCTGACGCCCGTGTCGGCGATCCCCACCGTCAGATCGCGGACGAACTCCAAGGCGAGAGGGTCGGGGCCGCCGTCGTCGAGGAGCCCGCCGGGGCCGCGCAGGAAGAACGGGGTGGGCGCGCCGTCGTAGTCGTAGTAGCCCGTCGCGACGATGATGTTGAGTTCGGGCACCGCGGCATTGATCCGCTGGACGCGGGGAAGGTAGCGGCCGAGGCCCCAGACCGTGGGGTCCACCAGCGTCCGGACGCCCTGTGCCGCCACCGAGCGGAGCCGGGCGATCGCGTCGGCGACCCGGAACTCCTCGTCCCACCAGGAGCCCTGGCCGTAGTTCTGCAGGTTCTCGGTGGAGACGGTGAAAACGTGCTCATGCATGAGGGTGACGCCCAGCTCGGCGGTGTCGACGGCGCCGTGGACGGTCTCTACAGTGGCCATGAGGGCCAAAGTAACCCACGAGTCAGTTAGCGGATAGGGTGCCACCGAACCGGATTCTGGGAGGCGCGAAAAATGGACACTGGACTCGCAGGCAAGACCGCTCTGATCACCGGAGCGTCGCGCGGCATCGGCAAGGCGATCGCGTTCACGCTCGCCGCCGAAGGCGCGAACGTCGTGCTCTCCTCACGCAGGCAGGAGAGCCTCGACGAGGTCGCGGCCGAACTGCGCGCCGCCCATCCCGGCATCGGCGTGCTCGCCAAAGCCGCCCACGTCGGTGACGCCGACCAGGCCGCCGCGTGCGTCGACGCCGCGATGGCCGAGTTCGGACGGCTCGACGTGCTCGTCAACAACGCCGGAACCAGCCCCTACTTCGGCCCGATGATCGAGATCGACGCGGCGCGGGCCGAGAAGACCGTCCAGGTCAACCAGTGGGCCGTCGTGCTCTGGACCCAGCTCGCGTGGGGCGCGTGGATGAAGGACAACGGCGGCGCGGTCGTCAACATCGCGTCCGTCGGCGGGTTCGTGACCGAACACGGGATCGGCTACTACAACGCCACCAAGGCGGCCGTCATCCATCTGACCCGGCAGTTCGCGATGGAGCTCGCGCCGCGCGTGCGCGTCAACGCGATCGCGCCTGGACTGGTGAAGACCCAGCTCGCGCGGGCGCTGTGGGAGGAGAACGAGGCCGCGATCAGCAAGGAGCTGCCGCTGGCCAGGCTCGGCGAGACCGACGACATCGCCAACGCCGCCGCGTTCCTCGCCGGCGACACCTCGAGCTGGATGACCGGGCAGACCATGGTCGTGGACGGCGGGTCGACGATCCGCCCGGCGATCGCGTAGGGAGAGACATGAACTGGGGACTGACCATTCCGCTGCCCGGGCTCGGCCTCGCCGCGCACCGGGAGATCGTCGAAGAGCTGCCCGCGCTCGGGTACACCGACGTCTGGTCCGCCGAGACCAATGGAGCCGACGGGTTCACGCCGCTCGCGCTCGCGTCCCAGTGGGCGCCGACCCTGCGGCTCGGGCCCGCGATCGTCCCGGTGTACACGCGGGGGCCCGCGCTCCTCGCCCAGCAGGCCGCGACCCTCGCCGACCTCGCGCCCGGGAAGTTCGTGCTGGGAATCGGGACGTCCAGCGACACCATCGTGGAGCGGTGGAACGGGATCCCGTTCACCGAACCGTACGCCAAGGTGCGCGACACGCTGCGGTTCCTGCGCAAGGCCCTCGCCGGGGAGAAGGTCACCGACGAGGCCCTCGGCGTGAAGGGGTTCAAGCTGGAGGCGGCGCCCGCCGTCGCACCGAAGATCGCGCTGGCGGCGCTGCGTCCTGGGATGCTGAAGCTGGCCGCGCGGGAGGCCGACGCGGCGATCACCAACTGGCTGGCGCCCACCGACGTGCCCACGGTGCGGGCGGCCTACGACCCGTCCAAGGAGCTCATCGCCCGGCTGTTCGTCATGCCGACCGACGACGCCGACGAGGCACGCAACCTGGGGCGCTGGCTGATCGCCGCGTATATGAACGTGCCGGTCTACCAGGCGTTCCACGAGTGGCTCGGACGCGGCGACGCGCTGCGCCCGATGAACGAGGCCTGGGCCGCCGGGGACCGGCAGGCCGCGTTGAAGGCGATCCCCGACGAGGTCGTCGACGACCTGATCGTCCACGGCTCCCCCGAGACCTGCCGGACACGGATCGAGTCCTACGTCGCGAACGGCCTGACCACCCCGGTCCTGGCCATCCTGCCGAACTCCCAACTCAACGGCCTCACCGCAATCCGAGCCCTCGCCCCCCGCGTCTGACCAAGGCCGCTGACCGGCCGCAGATCAAGGCGGCCGACCGAGGCGGCCGACCAAAGCGGCCGACCGAGGCGGCCGACCAAAGCGGCCGACCAAAGCGGCCGACCGAGGCGGCTGACCGGGGCGCAGATCCGGGCGGCTGACCGGACCGCAGGATCGAGGCGGCCGACCAAAGCGGCCGACCGAGGCGGCTGATCGGGGCGGCTGAGTCAGGGGAGGAAGTGGGTGGTCGGTTTGGGGTGCATGAGGAAGTCGTGGTGGGAGATGTTCCAGGCGTAGGCGCCTGCCATTTGGAAGAGGACTAGATCGCCGACGGCGAGGCGGTCGACCGGGCGGTCGCGGGCGAAGACGTCCTTCGGTGTGCAGAGCTGGCCGACCAGGGTGACCGGGGTGCCCGTCAGGGTGGGGACGCCCCGGCGGGCCCCGGGGAGCAGCTCGAACGGCTGGTCGTGGTTCTTGGTGACCGGGGTCCGGAAGTGGTGGGTGCCGCCGCGCAGGATCGCGTAGGCGCGGCCGTGGGCCTGCTTGACGTCGAGGACATCCGTGACATACCAGCCGTGATGGACGCTGATCGCCCGGCCCGGTTCGACGCGGAACGTCTCCCCCGGCTCGGCGAGCGCCGCGATCCCCCGTGCGTAGGACGGCCAGTCGAAACGGTGCCCCGGATCGGCGTAGTCGACGCCCATGCCGCCGCCGAGATTGAACTCCGGCCGTTCGACGCCCGCGTTCGCCAGCCACGGCCGCGCCCAGTCGAGGATCTCGCGCTGCTGCCGCACCAGCGGACCAGCCGGGAGACCGGAGGCGAGATGCGCGTGGACGCCGCGCAGCCGCAGCCTCGGATGCGCCGCCAGGATGGGCGGGCAGTCGCCGATGAGGTCGGGATCCATGCCGAACGGGCCTGACATCGCGAGGGCCACGTCCCGGCGGTCGCCCGCGAGGTTGACGCGGAGCAGGACGTCCACGTCGGCCCGTTCGGTTTCCGCGATCTCGGCGAGCCTGCGCAGCTCGTAGGGGCTTTCGACGTGGACGCGTTCCACGCCGAGGCGGATCGCCGTCCGCAGTTCGGCGTCGGTCTTGCCCGGCCCTCCGAACGCGATCCGCGCGTCCGGGAGCGCCTTGCGGACGTGTTCGAGTTCGCCGCCGGAGGCCACCTCGATGCCGTCCACGTGGGGTGCGACGGCCCGCAGCACCGGTTCCTCGGGGTTGGCCTTGGCCGCGTAGAACAGTTCGGGGCCGCCGGGCAGGGCGAGGGCGGCACGGACGTCCGCGACGTGCGCGGCGAGCGCCGCCAGATCGTAGACGTAGGCGGGCAGCCGCCCGTCGAGCCCGCCGACGAACTCCCGCACCGCCTGCGTGGTCACTGGCTCTCCTTGCGCGACGGCATCGGATCCGAAGCCTAATCGGTCACCGGCGGATGGTGCCCAGCCCGGGCAGGAAGCGGCCCACGGACGTGCTGTAGACGCGGTAGGGGGCGCCGTGGGTCCTCGTCAGATAGGGCTCCTCGACGGCGCGGACCTGGAGTTCGATCGCGGCGACCGTGAGGAGCAGACCGAACAGGGACAGCGGGTTGGGGACGAGGGCCGCCAGCCCGGCCGCCGTCACGATCATCGCGGTGAAGATGGGGTTGCGGGCCAGGGCGAACGCGCCCGTGGTGACGAGTTCGGTGCGCTCCCGCTCGTCGACGCCGATCCGCCAGGACGCCCCCATCGACCACTGGGCCGCGACGGTCCCCGCCACCCCGAGAACCGCCACCACCAGCCCCACCCCCTGAACGGCCGTCCGATCAAGCACGGAAACCGGATCGAGCCCGCCGAGCGCGGCAAGCGGCCCCGCCAACCCAACGAGCAGCGCCGCGACGAACGCGACCCGCGCCCACCACCGAACGGTCCCGACCCGCATCCCGCCACCCCGAAAACCTGTATCCCCGGTCCGCCGCCACTGCACCCAGCTCCGCACCCCGAACGCCACCACCGCCCACACCAAATAAATGACCAAAGCCACCAAGACCATCACTACCTCCCCAGAGCATCAGACCACCGATCAGCAGCCCCTCCCTCAACAATACAGCGAACCCTGAATTCATCAACCCCTGTACCATCACCCATGATCGCCTCGAACTGCGGCATGTCGCCCTTCTCGCGCCCGCAAACCGTCCACTCGCCACAGCTCGACACGATCTCGACCCGGGCTCGGCAGCACCCCGGGCAACTTCTTGATCGGCTCGAACTGCGGCGTGTCGCCCGTTTCACGGCCGCAAACCGTCCACTTGGCGCAGTTCGAGGCGATCTTGATCGGGGTTCGGTGGGGTCTCGGAGGGTCTTGGTCGGCTTGGGGTGTGGGGTGTTGCGGGGTTCGGGGGGTGGGAGGGCGCGGGTCGGTGGGGGTTGGTTAGGGGAAGGAGGGGTGGGGGCCTAGGGCCCAGTATTCGTAGAGGCCGTAGCCGGTTTGGGGGGTGGTGGTGGGGGAGGTGTAGGTGAAGCGGGCGGCGGCGTCGACCAGGCCCCACATGTCGGGGGCCGAGGCGGAGCGGCGGTCGGCTTGGACGACCAGGGTTTTGCCTTGGTACATGCCGTGTTTCCAGTGGGGTTCCAGGCCGTAGCCGGTGCCGATCATGAGGTGGACGGGGAGGAGGGCGGTGACCTCGACGTCGAAGGGCGTTCCGGCGGGCGGGGAGAAGGAGATCGTCGCGGAGTGGGAGTCGCGGGTGCCGGGGGTGTAGACGGGGCGGTATTCGGGACGGCCGAGGTACTCGTCGTCGCGGTCGTCGTTCCAGACGCGGACGGCTTCCTCCAGTAGGCGGCGGCCCTTCTCGTCCTCCTGGATGATGCAGAGGATCGCGTGGTCGTCGAACTGCATGGGCGCGTACAGCCAGTAGAAGGTGCCCGCGTTGTTGACGTGGATGCCGGGCGGCTCCGGCTCGCCGACCGGGCGGACGCCCCACGAGCGGTCGCGGGTCCCCCACCAGGTGTCGGGGGTGACGTCGAAACGTTCGCCGTCCGCGATCAGATGGCCGGTCCAGCGGCCCGTCTGGGCCATGCGCGTCGAATCGAACATGACGCGTTCCTGCCAGCGCAGGTAGTGGCGCGGTTCGAGCGTCGCGGGGACAGAACCCTCCCAGGTCAGGTCGAAGGACAGTCCGTGCTCGTTCTCCGCCAGGACGACTCTGAGCTTCTTCAGCCCCTCGACGACCTCGACACGGAACGGGCCGACCGTGGTGTCCATGCGGTCGGCGCCCAGCTCGCGGGAGGCGCGCACCACCTGGTGGACGTCGCCCCTGCGGAGCACCGCGAAAGCGTCCGTGACGCCCAGGTTCGGGTACTGCCCCACCCCGACGATCAGCATCATCTCGCCGGAGATCGGGAAGCAGTTGAAGTAGTACCGGTCGTAGAAGTTCCGGTCGGACGTCCCGACGTGCCGCATCACCCCGGAGATCTGGTGGATCGGGTAGTCGTCCAGCGGCGACAGGCTCACAGTTCCTCCAGGACCTTGCCGAGCAGTTGGGTGGCGGTGTTGGTGTGCGGGAACGGGTCGTCGGCGCCGACGAGGTCGTAGCTGATGAAGAGCTGCCCGATCCGCGCCATGACCACGGCGAACTTCAGGCCCGACAGGACCTCGTAGTAGGCCAGGTCGCGCATCGGACGGCCGAGGAGTTCCTCGTAGCGGGCGACGGTGGCGGCGCGGGAGGGGAAGCCGGGCAGGCGTTCCAGGTCGAGGCAGTCGGAGTGGTGCCGGTCGAGGTACAGGTACCAGGCCAGGTCCTCCTCGGGCTGCCCGAGGGTCACCATCTCCCAGTCGAGGACGGCCGCCACCTCGCACCGCTCGTCGAACAGCAGGTTGCCGATCCGGGCGTCGCCCCAGAGCAGCGTGGGCGGCCCCGGCTCGGCCGGCTGGTGGGCGCGCAGCCATTCCAGGGCCCGTTCGGCGAGCGGCACCTTCCCCGCGTACGCCCAGTGCAGGTAGTGCTCGTAGTAGGCGAGCCGCTGGTTGAGCCCCGTCGGCCCGTAGGCGGTCTGGTCGACGAACTCCAGGCCCGTGACGTCCTGCCGGTGGATCGCGGCCATGGCGAGCAGCCCGTTGTCCCAGAGCAGCGCCCGTTCCGCGGGCGTGAGCTCGGTGACCCAGCCTTCCTGGTGGTAGGGCGGCATGTCGCCCGGCGCCCGTCCCGCGACGGCGCCCATCACGAAGAACGGCGACCCCAGCAGGGAGGTGTCCGGTTCGTACCAGTGCACCTCGGGCACCTGGACGCCGCGCCGCCGCAGCTCGCCCAGCACCCGGTACTGCTCCTCGAACCGCGGCTCGGGGAAGATCTGGTGGCCGGTCGGCGCGACCTTCGCCACGAAGTCGCGGCCGCCCGCGCTGAACATCAGGGTCTCGGCGGAGAATCCGCTGGCGGCGGGGGTCTGCAGCGAGGCGACCTCGGCGCCGGGCAGCCGGCCGTCCAGCCAGCCGCTCAGGATCCGCCGGGTGACCTCGGGATCCCGCTGATCGGGTACCGGCAACTCTCCCCCTCCGTCTAAAACAAGCGCTCGGTAGGTTTCTGGAAGATAGCCCTTCGATCCGGACAGGGGAAGGGGTTGCCTAGCATGGGCTCCGTGACGATCAGGGCGGTTTTCTTCGATGTCGGCGAGACCATCATCAACGAGGGGCGGATCTACGGGCGGTGGGCCGACTGGCTGGGGGTGCCGCGGCACACCTTCAACGCGGTGCTCGGCGCGACGGTCGCCCGTGGTGAATCCCACATGAACGTTTTCCAGCACTTCCGGCCCGGTTTCGATCTGGCCACGGAGGAGGCCGCCAGGATCGCGGCCGGGGTCCCCAACGGGTTCGACGCCGACGACCTCTACCCCGACGTCCGCGCCACCCTCACCGCACTGCGCAGCCAGGGCCTTTTCGTGGGCATCGCGGGAAATCAGCCGAAAGAGGCGACGGCCGCGATCGCCGCGATGAGGCTCGATCATGATCTGCTCGCGACGTCCGAGGAATGGGGCGTCGAGAAGCCGAAGGCGGCGTTTTTCGACCGGGTGGTCGCCGAGGCGGGTCTCCCCGCCGAAGAAATCCTTTATGTGGGCGACCGGATCGACAACGACGTCCGTCCGACCCTCGCCTACGGGATGCCCGTCGCCTTCCTTCGCAGGGGTCCCTGGGGCCATGTGCAGCAGGATCCGGAACTTCTGGCCCGCTGTGCCTTCCGAATCGACGGTCTGGACGAGCTTCCCGGGCTGCTGGCCCCCTAAGGGGAATCCCTTACCCCGCAGGTAGTACGCGGGAACCGTCCTCCCGGCCGATCCGACCCCCCTTTCCGGCTTCTACCGTGAAGAGCAGAAGGAACACCGAAAAAGGGGGAAGGAAATGGAAGGCCTGTACCGTCCGGACCACGGACGAATGATCGGCGGAGTCTGTGCCGCGCTGGGTCGCCGGTTCGGAATGGGCACCGGAATGGTCCGGCTGCTGTTCGTGCTGTCGTGCCTGCTGCCGGGCCCGCAGTTCATCATCTACGCCGTCCTCTGGATCATGATCCCGAGCGAGCGGAAGTACCGGGCGCGCACCGGCTCGCCCATCTGACCCGCCCCCGGGCCGCCCCTGAGACCTGCGGATTTCCCCGTTCGGTTGGACAATCCGTCCGGGCCGTGTTAGATCGAAACCTCAGGACGGCGGCCGGGCCGGGCGAGCGAGGGAGGGGTGTGAGCGGGGAGCTGAACGCCGAAGCGGTGCAACTGCTGAGGTTCATCCGCGACCTGACGCGCTCCCGGCGGGCGCGCGTCCTGGACGTGGCGGCCTACGAAGAGGTGCACTGGCTGGCCGAACTGCCGGGGGAACTGCGCGTCCAGACCGACGCCCGCGGTGGACAGGCCCTGTTCGGCCTGCCCCCGATCCCGTTGAGCCCGCCGGCGGCACTGGAGGAGTTCGACGGCTGGCTGGCGCTGCGCCGCTGGTACCGCACCCTGCGCGGGCTGACCGAGATCGCCCGCGACCGGGAGCTGGTGCTGGCCGTCGGGCTGCTGACCTGGCAGGCGGGCGACGGCACCGAGGTCCGCAACCATCTGCTCACCACGCCCGTCCGGGTGGTCCTCGACAAGGCCACCGAACGGGTCGACGTGCTGCTCACCGACCGGCCGACCACCCTCCAGGACCGTGATCTCCTCGACGACCTGCAGGGGTTCCGGCCGGCCCGCACCGACTGGCTCCGCGACGCCGTCCGGACGGGGCAGGGCGCCGGCCTCCAGGACTCCGTCGCCGACGTCCTGCGCAAATGGTGCTCTTTCGCCTTCGACGAGCCGGTGGCGTTCCGCGAGGACTGGACCGACGACCCGGCCACCGGCGGGGCGCGGGTCCGGCTGGCGCCCGCCCTGGTGCTGCGGCCCCGCACCGAAACCGCCCTGGTCGACTATCTGGACGGGATGCTCGCCGAGGTCGCCGAAGGCCCCGTCCCGGCCGGGCTCGCCCACTTCCTGCGCCCCACCGGCGAGGACAGGCTCGCCCACCTCCGCGAACGCGAGTCGTTCGGCGGGCTGCTGACGGCCCTGCTCGCCCGCGGGCAGCGGATCCTCGTCACCACACCGGAACCCACCGAGATCCGCGACAGCCTGCCGCCCGAACTGGCCGGGCTCGCGGTGACCGTCGACGGCGAATCCGATCTGACGGCCCAGCTCAACGCCCTGTCCGTCCGGTACGGCTCCTACGACCCCGAACGGTACGACCGGGCGCTCGCCGACCACGCCGACCGCGTCCACCAGCTCGAACACGAGACGTCCGCGCTGCGGGCCCGGCTGGGCGGGCTGCGCGTCGCCGAAGTGCTCGATCTGGGCGACGGCTACAGCGGCACCGTCGAGGAGATCCAGACACGGCTCCAGCCCGGCTTCCCCTGGATGCCGGTGATCCCCGGGCTGCCCGAGAAGCCGCCCCTGACCACCGCCGAGATCACCGAACTGGCCGCCCTGCTGGCCGCGCAGACCCCCGAACGCCGCGCCAGGGCCGGCCAGACCCTGCCCGACCAGGCGATGCTGCCGAGCGCCGAACAGGTCAGAGCGCTGATCACGGTCGCCCAGGTGCCCGCCCCCGATCCGGCGGGCGATCTGGCGCAGCGGCTGCTCGACCGGGAACCGGCGCTGGTGGAACGGCTGGAGGCGTGCGCGGCGAACGTCCAGGCGGCGCTGGCCGAACTGGGCGTCGACTGGAACTCCGGCGACTGGACGGTCCGGGCGATCGCCGACGGCATGGGCGGCCGCGCCGCCGGCTGGGAGCGG
>NZ_BAAGZI010000085.1:0-19111 GCF_054778695.1 Actinocorallia lasiicapitis | reverse complement strand
CTTCGGCTCGGGCATCGGCCGGAAGGGCAGGCGCCAGGCCCGCACCGACGGCTTCGGCACGACCGTCGCGATCGGCGACTTCGCCGGGAACGGCCGCCCCCGGATCGCCGTGGGCCTGCCCGGCGACGGCCACCGCAGCCAGGGCTCGGTGACGGTCCTCGACCCCCTCACCGGCAAGGGCCGCAACTTCTCCCAGGCGGGGAAGACCAGCGGCTCACCCGAACGCGGCGACAAGTTCGGCTCGGCCCTGGCCGTCGGCGACTTCGACAAGGACGGCAGGGCCGACCTGGCCGTCGGCGTCCCGGCCGAGGCGGTCGGCGACAAGGACCGTGACTTCGGCCACGGGGTCGTCCACCTGTTCTTCGGCCCGGCGCTGAGGGAACGCCACAACATGTACTTCCGGAGGGGAACCCGCCGCACCGAGTTCTACGGCGCCGCGCTCGCCGCCGGGGATCTCGACGGAGACCACATCACGGACCTCGCGATCGGCGTGCCGGGCGCAGGCCGCGTCCAGGTCCTCTACGGCCGCCGCCACCAGCCTCCCGTCCGCACGAGGATCCTCGCCTCGCCGCTCCCCGCACAGGCCCAGTTCGCCCTGACCCTCAAGATCCGCCAGCGCACCCTCTACGTGGCGGCCCCCGGCGCGAACGCCTACTCCGGAACCCTGTTCACCTACCGGTCCACCACCCGCACGCCCTTCCCCCTGGACGGCCATGGCCTCCTGGGCTTCGCCCTCGCCTGAGCGCAGTGTCAGCGGGCCAGGGAGCGGGCTGGAACGGCCCCGGCTGGACGGCCGGGGGCCCTGGGTCGCTCCCGGCTGAGCGCGGGGTCAGCGGGCCAGGGAGCGGGTGCCGTCGGGGATGGTGAAGCGGGCTGCGAGGCGGGACGGGGCGCCTTGGCGGGAGATGCGGGGCAGGTGGTGGAACTCGGCGGTGAGGGAGTCGCCGGTCACGTGGGAGAGCAGGAAGCCGCGGCGCTGGTCGGTGAAGGCCAGATGGGGGTTCTCGGCCAGGAGCGCGGCGTTGGCGGCCCGGTCGTCGTAGCCGTCGCCGTCGGACGCGATGGACGTCGCGACCAGCTCCACGCCGATCCGCGCGGAGGACGGGTCGTCGAAGTCCCGCAGGAGGTCGGCGGCGTAGGCCGTGTGGACGTCACCGGTCAGCACGACCGGGTTCCGCACCCCGGAGGAGCGGATCGCCGCGAACAGCCGGTCGCGGTCGGCGGCGTAGCCGTCCCAGGCGTCCATGCTGAGCTCACGTGCCGGGCCGAGCGTGAAGTCGCGCTGCGCGAGGAAGACCTGCTGGCCGAGCAGATCCCAGCGGGCGCCGGAGGCGCGCAGGCCGTCGGCGAGCCAGTCGAGCTGACGGGCCCCCATCAGCGTGCGCGCCCCCGACAGGCGGGCTTCGCAGTCGGTGCGCGACCAGTCGTCGCACGCCTGGTCGGAGCGGTACTGGCGGGTGTCGAGCAGGTGCAGCGTGGCGAGCGAACCCCAGCGGAGCCGCCGGTAGAGCTGGATCTTCGTGCCGTGCGGCAGCGAGCCGCGCCGCAGCGGCATGTTCTCGTAGTAGGCGCGCATCGCGTTGCGTTTGCGGGCGCTGAAGCCGGGCGCCCCGGTGCCGGGGGTCTTTCCCGCCCAGTTGTCCTCGAGTTCGTGGTCGTCCCAGATGACGGCCCAGGGCGCGGCGGCGTGCGCGGCCCGCAGATCGGGGTCGGACTTGTACTGGGCGTGCCGCCGCCGGTAGTCGGCCAGCGACTGCAGCTTGCCGCCGGTGTGCTTGCGCACCACGCCGTTCGCGCCGACGTACGCGCCGGAGGAGTACTCGTACATGTAGTCGCCGAGATGCACGACCAGATCGGGATGCCGCTCGGCCAGCCGCCGGTAGGCGGTGAAGTAGCCGTGCTCGTAGTGCGCGCACGACGCCGCCGCGAACAGCAGCGGGCTCATCGAGCCCGGTGCGGGCGCCGTCCGTGTCCGTCCGGCCGGGGACAGATGCCCGGACGCCCGGAACCGGTAGAAGTACTCGCCGTCCGGCCGCAGCCCGCCGACCTCCACGTGCACCGCGAACCCCGACCGCGGCGACGCCGTGGCCGTCCCCGCCCGGACGATCTTCCGGAACCGCTCGTCCTCGGCGATCTGCCAGTCGACCCTGACGGCCCGCTTCCCCATCCCGCCCAGTCCGTCCTCGGCCAGGGGGCGGGTGGCGAGCCTGGTCCACAGCACGACCCCGTCGGCGGTCGGTTCGCCCGAGGCCACCCCGAGCCGGAACGGATCCGGTACGGCCGCCGAGACCTCGGGGAGGGGGGCCAGGGGGATCGCGGCCAGGGCGGACAGGCCGCCGGCCGACAGCACGGTTCTGCGCGTCACGCTCACTCCGTCAGTGCAGGTCACCTGTCTGAGGTGCGCGCGAGCCGGTGCCGAAGGAGAGGCCAACTCCAGATGAAGTCCCATCTCCGACGGAAGAACCGGCCTTGACAAAAAGATTTGTCGGTGGGAGATTGGAGTCATCGCCGGAACGCGGCGCAGCCACTGAGGAGACCGAAATGCGTAAGATCATCGCCAGCCTGTTCATCTCGCTCGACGGCGTCATCGAGGCCCCCGAGGCCTGGCACTTCCCCTGGTTCAACGACGAGATGGGCGCGGCGGTCGGCGCCGCGATGGCCGAGGCCGACGCCACGCTGTACGGCCGCAAGACCTACGAGGCCTTCGCCTCCTACTGGCCGGAGCAGGGCGACGACAACGAGATCGCCGTCATGATCAACGGCGCGAAGAAGTACGTGGTCTCCCAGACCCTGGAGTCCGCCGACTGGAACAACACCACGCTCCTGTCCGGCGACGTCGCCAAGGAGATCCGCGCGCTCAAGGAGTCCGAGGGCAAGGCCATCGGGATGACGGGCAGCGCCACCCTGGTCCGCTGGCTGCTCACCGAGGGCCTCCTGGACGAGCTGCGCCTGCTCATCCACCCGGTCGTCGTCGGCGAGGGCGACAAGCTCTTCGACGGTATCGGCCAGCAGGTCAAGCTGAAGGTCGCCGAGTCGACGACCTTCAAGACCGGGGTCATCGCGGTCACCTACGTGCCCGCCGAAGAGCCCGCCCGGTAATCTCACCGAGTGTGAGCGAGCGTGAAGTGCGGGACGTGGCATGGGACGACGCCGACGCGGTGGCGTTGCGGAAGGCGATGGGCGCCGAGATGACGGAGCGCTACGCCGACCTCATCGCCGCCGCGAGCGAGCGGCAGAGCGAAGCCCTGGCCGTCGTCGAGGTGCTGGCCACGGCCGTCGCCTACACCGGCGACGGAGTCCCCGTCGGCCATGCGGCGCTCCGCAGGCACCGCGGCGACCTCGAGCTCAAACGCATGTACGTGGCCCCCGAACACCGGGGGACGGGCGTCGCGAACGCCCTGCTGGACTGGGTGGAGCGGACGGCACGCGCCCACGGCGCCGCACGGGTGATCCTGCACACCGGTGAACGCCAGCCCGACGCGATCCGCCTGTACGAACGCGAAGGCTGGACCCCGATCCCGATCTTCCCGCCGTACGACCGGATCGCCCTGTCGGTCTGCATGGAGAAGCGGCTCTAGCGGGACGGCTCTACCCGGACAGATCCCGGCCGGCCGACCAGTCGAGCTGCCGGCGGAGCTCCTCGACGGCCTGGAGTCCTGGCCGTGAGATCCACTCCAGGGAGTCGAGGATCCCGAGGTCGGTCGAGACGGTCCCGGTGGAGGCGCCGATCTCGACGCGCCGCGTCGGCACGGCCATCGGCTCGGTGTGCCCCTCGTGGGCGCGCGTCACGGGGAAGGCCACCACGGAGCGTTCGGTCGACAACATGCTGATGTGCTGCCGGTAGAACTCGTGGGTGGAGGCGTTGCGCAGCCCGCCCGAGGCCATGTTGAGCACGGCCTGGAACACGCAGACCTTCCGGTCGGTCAGATAGAAGACCGTCACCTCGTACGAGCTGAGCCGCAGCCTGCCGTCCTCGCCGAGCCGTCCGGCGAGCCCGCCCGAGTAGCGGGGGATCCCGACGACCTGCAGTTCGGCCGAGCCGATCCCGCCGAAGGACTTGAGGCCCAGTTCCCGCCAGCCGACGTCCACGGCCCTGCGGAGCGAGCTCTCCAGCCAGGAGTCCATCTCCTCGTCGGCGGGCTTGGGTTCGGACGCTCGCAGCGCCGCGAGGTAGTCCGAACGCAGGACGGCGTTGCGGTCCTCGGTGTCCTTGAGCCGCCGCCACGCCAGCCCGGCCAGCACCAGTCCGGTGAGGGTGAGGACCAGCCCGATCATCGTGCTGGCGATCAGCAGGATGATCCCGACCAGGCTCAGTACCCCGCCGACGAGCAGGAGCACCCGCTCGTTGTCGGTGCGCCGGGGGAGCGGCGGAACCGGGCTGACGGTGAAGTACCGCCGGACGGCGGAGGCGCGTTCCTCGGGCATCGCACCCCCTTCCGGGTCGGCCCTGACGAAAGTGGGCTGATCGTCATGATCGCCCTGATCTCACCGGAACCGCAAGCCCCACTACGATCCGTTCAGTTTGAACGCCGGATGCACGGTCGCCGGCTTGTCGTCGGTCTGCCGCCAGACCTTCCGGACGTCGAACACGGTGCCCTTGACGGCCGCCGCCGAGTACTTCGCCCTAACCACCTGGGAGACGATCGTCGCGCCGTTCTTGCGGTCGTCGACCCGGGCGGAGATCAGCAGCAGGACCGACCCGTAGACCGGCAGATCCGCCTTCTTGACGAAGGTGAGGACGCGGACGGCGTCCTGGGCGGCGAGGCGGGCCGCGACCGGATCCTCGGCCACCGTGCTCACCTGCCACTTCACGATGAACTGGTACTGGGCGTACTTGCGGCGCTCGACGTGGAGGGACGGACGGCCCTTCCGCTGCTTGTCGTAGATCGCGTTGGTGAGGAGGGTCTCGAAGTCGGCGATCGTCTTGATCCGGCCGGCGGGCGGGTCGGTGGTCCCGGGGGCCGTCGTCGGGGTGGGCGGCGCGGTCGCCACGGGGGTCGGGACGCCGGGTCCCGCCGTCGGGGTCGCCACGGCCGAAGGGCCGGCGGTGAAGCCGTTGCCGGCCGCCTGCGGGTCGCTGGAGACGGACGCCCCACAGCCGGCCACCAGTAGAGAACAACTCACGATGATTGCTGCTTTGACGTGCATTACTACCATCCGGCCCGTTGATTCACATCTAGAGACTAGTGCCCGTCTCATCCCCATGTTTTTCGATTGCCCGCACTGGCCGCGGTAAGTGAACCCTGATTGAATAATGTTCACTTTTTGTTCCTGAGGAGGCGCACCCTTGTCCCCCCGAAAGCCGCTGATCACCGCCTCGCTGGCGGCGTCCACCCTCGCAGCGGTCGCCATGACGCCCATCCCCGCCGTGGCCGCCCCGCCCTCCCGCACCGTCAACGTGAAATCGTTCGACGGCGTCAAGATCGTCACCCATTTCTTCCGTGCGCCCGGCCTGAAGAAAGGCGAGCGCAGGCCCGTCGTGCTGCTCGGCCACGGCTGGGGCGGACGCGGCGAGACCGACCGCAAGGCGGGCCAGCTCGGCCCGCTGCTCAAGGCCGGCTACAACGTGGTCACCTGGAACGCCCGCGGGTTCGGCTCGGGCGGCGCCGCCGCCGTCGACGACCCGCGCGTCGAGGGCCGCGACGTCCGCAAGCTCATCGACTGGACGGCCAAGCAGCCCGAAGTCCTGCTCGACGGGCGCAAGGACCCCCGGATGGGCATGGCGGGCCCGAGCTACGGCGGAGCGATCCAGCTCGTCACCGCGGGATTGGACAAGCGCGTCGACGTGATCGCCCCGATGGTCGCGTTCAACAGCGTCGAGAACAGCCTCTACCGCGACCGGATCTTCCGCGCCGGCTGGGGCCTGCTGCTGTGCTCCAGCGGCTTCCTCCAGGGAAACAAGATGGACGCCAAGGTCCGCGAGGCCTGCGCCACCGGCCTGGCCAGCGGCACCCTGACCCCGAAGACCGAGCAGTGGTTCCGTGAGCACGGCCCCGCCTACCTGGTGAAGCGGATCAAGATCCCCACCCTGATCCTCCAGGGCACCGTCGACACCCTGTTCACGCTCCGTGAGGGCATCGCCAACTACAAGACCGTCAAGGGCAACGGCGCCCCGGTGAAGATGGTCTGGTTCTGCGGCGGCCACGGAATCTGTGCCGACGACGCGGGCCCCGACCGCACCATGAAGGCGACCCTCGACTGGTTCGCCCGCTACCTCAAGCGCGACCGCTCGGTGCGGACCGGCGCCGGATTCGAATACCTCGACCAGCACGGCGTCTACCGGACGGCCAAGGCGTATCCGCCGAACTCCGCGGGCGCGCTCAAGGCGTCGGGCTCGGGTTCACTCCAGTTCTCGCGCAAGGACATCGAGCCCTATCTCCAACAGAAGCCCGCGCCGGGCAAGGGCGGCCTGCCGTTCCCGCCGTATGTGATGAAGGCGGAGATCGGCGCCAAGGCCGTCAACGTGCCGGTGCACGGGCAGGGCCAGACCGTCGGCGTGGGATCGGTCACACTCCGCTACAAAGGGACGGCCCAGCAGCCGAAGACCGCGCTGTTCGCGCAGATCATCGACCGGAAGACCGGCCGTGTCGTCGGCAACCAGGCCACCCCGCTGCCGGTCGTCCTGGACGGCAGGGAGCGGACCGTCACCCGCGACCTGGAGGCGCTGTCCTACACGGTCGGCCCCGACAGCAGGCTCGAACTCCAGATCGTCCCGATCACCGGCCTGTTCGACTGGCAGCGCTCCACCGGCGAGGTCACCCTGACCGCCGACGTCACGCTGCCGCTCGTCCAGCCGGGCCCGAGGCTCTAGCCCAGACGCTCGCCGGAGCGCAGCCGGTCCAGGCCCAGCCACACGAACTCCAGGGCCATGGACTCGGCGCGCTCCCGCGAGGTGTCGGGATGCTCCAGCCACCACGAGATCAGCGAGAACAGCGAGCCGTACACCAGGGGGACGAGCAGCCGCGCGCGGCGCTCGTTGACCTCCATCGCCTCGGGCGACAGCCGGCCGCGCCGCCGCGACAGCAGCAGCCCGGCCGCCGAAGCACCGAAGCTCTCGCGCAGTTCCCGCAGCTCGGGGCCGACTTCGGGCTTGTCGAGATGCCGGACGATCAGGGTCCAGGCGTCGGGCTCCGCGGTCGCGTAGTCGAACAGGGTCGCCACCATCCCGCCGACGCGCTCCAGCGAGGTGCTGCCGGCCAGGTCGGAGGCCGCCAGCCGCGCCGTCAGATCGTCGACGATGCCCTGGGCGACCTCGCCGAACAGCCGTTCCTTGCTGTCGAAGTGCTGGTAGAGCAGCGCCTTGGAGACCCCGGCGGCCGCCGCCACATGCTCCATCTGGGTGAGGTGGAAGCCGCGCCTGCCGAACTCGGCGAGCGCGGCGCCCAGCAGTTGATCACGGCGCGTCGCCGCGCTCAGACGTTTACCGGCCACGGAAGATGGCCCCCGTTTCCGTGGACTCCCTGTCACTTACCAAGGTAGGGGGCGAGCTCCGTCCGCGCGACCGAGCGGACATGGACCTCGTCGGGCCCGTCCGCGAGGCGCAGCGTGCGCAGCCCCGCCCACATCGCGGCGAGGGGAGTGTCGTCGGAGACGCCCGCGCCGCCGTGCACCTGGATGGCCTTGTCGACGACGTCGAGCGCCATCCGCGGCACCACGACCTTGATCGCGGCGACCTCGGACCGCGCCGCCTTGACGCCCTGGGTGTCGATCAGCCACGCGGTCTTCAGGGTCAGCAGCCTGGCCTGCTCGATCGCCATCCGCGACTCGGCGATCCACTCCTGGATCACGCCCTGCCGCGCCAGCTCCTTGCCGAAGGCGACCCGCGACGCCGCACGCGTGCACATCAGCTCCAGCGCGCGCTCGGCCATGCCGATGGCGCGCATGCAGTGGTGGATCCGGCCGGGTCCGAGCCGAGCCTGCGCGATGAGGAAGCCGTGGCCCTCCTCGCCGATCAGGTTCTCCACCGGCACCCGCACGTCGGTCAGCGTGATCTCGCAGTGGCCGTGCTGGTCGGAGTAGCCGAAGACGGGCAGGGCCCGCTCGATGGTGACGCCCGGGGTGTCGAGCGGCACCAGGATCATCGACTGCTGCATGTAGATGTGGGCTTCGGGATCGGTCTTGCCCATCAGAATCATGATCTTGCAGCGCGGGTCGGCGGAGCCGGTGATCCACCACTTGCGGCCGTTGATCACGTACTCGTCGCCGTCGCGGCGGATCGAGGTGGCGATGTTGGTGGCGTCCGAGGAGGCGACGTCCGGCTCGGTCATCCCGAAACAGGACCGGATCTCGCCCTCCAGCAGCGGCTCCAGCCAGTACGCCTTCTGCCGTTCGCTGCCGAACATGTGCAGCACTTCCATGTTGCCCGTGTCGGGCGCCGCGCAGTTGGTGGCCTCCGGCGCGAGCAGCGGGGAGCGGCCGGTGACCTCGGCCAGCGTCGCGTAGTCGGTGTTGGTCAGCCCGGAGACCGCGGGGAGGAACAGGTTCCACAGACCGCGCTTGCGGGCCTCGGCCTTGAGTTCCTCCACGATCGGGGGGACCGTGTGCTCCTGGCCCGCGGCGCGCAGCTCCGCGCGCTGAGCCGCGTAGACCGCCTCGGCGGGGTACACGGAGGCGTCCATGAAATCCTGCAGCCGCGCCAGATGGTCGGCGGCCCGCTCGCTCAATCCGAAGTCCATGACGCTATAGTAACTGACGCGTCAGTCACTTACGAGGGAGTGCCCCATGCAAGGGAAGATCGCCCTGATCACCGGTGGTGCGAACGGGATCGGAGCCGCCGTCGCCCGGCGGCTCACCGGACGGGGAGCCCGGGTGGTGCTCGCCGACGTGGACGTCGCACGCGGCGAAGCCCTCGCCAAGGAGCTCGGCGCGGCCTTCGTCCCCTGCGACGTGCGCGAACCGTCCGAGAGCGTCCGGGCCGTGGCCGCCGCGACCGAGCTGTACGGCGGGCTCGACCTGGCCTTCCTCAACGCGGGCGTCTCCACCGGCTGCGACCTCGACACCGGCTTCGACGTCGAGAAGTACCGCCGCGCCATGGCGATCAACCTGGACGGGGTCGTCTACGGGGTGCAGGCCGCGCTGCCCGCGCTGCGGGCCCGCGGCGGTGGTGACATCATCGCCACCGCGTCCATGGCGGGGCTCACCGCCACCCCCTTCGACCCGATCTACGGGGCCAACAAGGCGGCCGTCGTCGGGCTGGTGCGGGCACTCGGCCCGCTGCACGAGCCCGAGGGCATCCGGGTCAACGCCCTGTGCCCCTCGTTCGCCGAGACCGACATCCTCGGCCCGATCCGCCCGTTCCTCGGCGACTTCCCGATCCTCGACGTCGAGACCGTCGTCGACGCGTTCGAGGTGATCGTCGCCAGCGGGGAGTCCGGCCAGGCCTGGCCCGTCGTCCCGGGCCGCGACTTCGAATCCTTCCGGTTCCGGGGCGTCCCCGGACCCCGAGCCTGAGGAAAGCCACCATGCGCGCCATCCAGATCACCGAGTTCGGCGGACCCGAGGTCCTCACCCTCGCCGACGTCCCCGAGCCCGTGCCGGGCCCCGGCCAGGTCCTCATCGACGTGACCCGCGCCGGGATCAACTACGCCGACACCCACCAGGCCGAGAACTCCTACCTGTCGGCCGCCCAGCTCCCGCTGATCCCCGGCGGCGAAGTCGCCGGAACCGTCGGCGGACGCCGGGTCGTGGCCCTGCTCAACGACGGCGGCGGCTACGCCGAGAAGGCCGTCGCCTACGAGGCCGCCACCTACGACCTGCCCGACGCCGTCGACGACCAGACCGCGCTCGGCCTCGTCGTCCAGGGGACGACGGCCTGGCTGCTGCTCCGCAAGAGCGTGCACCTGGAGCCCGGTGAATCGGTCGTCGTGCACGCCGCCGCCGGGGGTGTGGGCACCTTGGCCGTCCAGCTCGCCAAGGCGTTCGGCGCGGGACGGGTGATCGCCACGGCCTCCAGCGAGGAGAAGCGGAAACTGGCGCTCGACCTCGGCGCGGACGTCGCCGTGGACGTCAACACGCCCGATCTGAAGTCCGCGCTGATCGAGGCCAACGGCGGCAAGCGCGTCGACGTCGTCCTGGAGATGACCGGCGGCACCGTCACCGACCAGTCCCTGGCCGCGCTCGCCCCGTTCGGCCGGCTGGCCTTCTACGGGATGGCCTCCCGCGAGCTGCCCGCCCCGATCCAGGCCCCGGCCCTGCTCAAGCACTCGACGGCCGTCATCGGCATGTGGCTTCCGCACGTCTTCCGCCTTCCCGGCGACGTCATGCGCCAGGCCATGACCGAGCTGCTGGCCGTGGCCGCCACCGGCGAGCTCAAGGTCGTCGACGGCGGCGTCTACGCCCTGGCCGACGCCCGGCTGGCCCACGAGGCCCTCCGCTCCCGCCGCACCACCGGCAAGCTCGTCCTCGACACCGCCCGCTGACTCCCGGCGCTCAGACCCCCGGCCGGACGGTCCGGGGGTCTGGTGGTTTCAGAGGGCGGACGGGTCGGTGAGGGTGACGTCCGAGGTGTGGCCCAGGATGATCCGGGCGAGGTTGTCCAGGCATTCGGAGCCGGGGGAGTAGTAGCCGCCGTGGCCGTGGATGGCGCCGGTCCTGAAGACCCGTGCGCCGAACTCGGGGGCGATGGGGTCGGTTTCGTGGCCGTAGCCGATCCAGCGGAGGTGCGGGGTGTACTCGATGGGGTCGTCGGCGGCGCGGGCGGCCCAGATCCGGGCGCCGGTGCCGAGGTCGGCGGCTGAGGGCGAGTCCATGCCGGGGGAGGCCAGGGCGACGATGTCGGAGACCCGGGGCAGCCGGGAGGCGGCCCGGCCGATCACGACGGTGCCGTAGCTGTGCCCGACCAAGGTCACCGCGGCCCGCTCCGGCAGGGTGTTCACATACTTGACCAGCGCGTCCGCGCCCTCGATGGCCCGTTCCGAGCGGAACGCCCGCCGGTCGATGTTCTCCGGGGCGTCGTAGCCCAGCCAGACGATCACCGCGGTCCTGGACTTCGGCGCCATCTTCCGCATCAGGGGCAGCAGGAGCTGGGCGCCCGCGACGGGGTCGGCCTGCCGGGAGCCGTCGAGCAGCTTCTCCAGATCCCAGCCCGTCCCGGGCACCAGCACCGCGACCCGGTCGGCCGTCTCGAGATCGCCGAAGAGCTGGATGGCGCGGCCGTCGCCCCGCTCGTCATAGGCGAGAAGACGCCCGGGCGTGGCCACCGCGCTGACGGCCCCCTGCGGCATGGGGAGCAGCTCGGGCAGGCGCGCGTGCGGATCCGCGCCCGTCAGCCAGGAGCCGCCCCCGGTCACGACGGAGAACGCCGTGGTCAGGGCGAACGTCTTCAGCGTCTTCACGAGCACAGACCTTACGGAACAGCTCGGGATGCTCGCATCAGCCCTAGTGGTGAATTGCCGTACCCATCGCGGGTATTAGCCCGCGATGCCGTTCTCGTAGGCGAAGACCACGGCCTGGGTCCGATCCCTTAGTCCCAGCTTGGTGAGGACATGCCCCACGTGCGTCTTCACCGTCTGCTCGGCCAGGAACAGCTCACCGGCGATCTCGGCGTTGGACAGACCACGGGCGATCAGCCGCAGGACGTCCAGCTCGCGCGGGGTGAGGGCGTCGGCGGCGTTGGAGCGGGGCCGTTCGTGCCGGCGGCGGCGCGCGAAATCGCCGATCAGCCGGCGGGTCACCGAGGGGGCCAGCAGCGCGTCGCCCGCCGCGACCACCCGGACGGCGCTGATCAGGTCGCCCGCCGAGGCGTCCTTGAGCAGGAAACCGCTCGCCCCGGCCCCCAGCGCCTCGTAGACGTACTCGTCAAGATCGAAGGTGGTCAGGATGAGGACGCGCGGGGCGTCCTTCTCTCCGGCGATCCTGGCCGTGGCCGCGAGCCCGTCCATCTCGGGCATCCGGATGTCCATCACGACGACGTCGGGCCGCAGTTCGGCGCAGAGCTTCACCGCCTCCAGGCCGTTGCCCGCCTGCCCCACCACATCGATTGCCGGGTCGGAGGCCAGCAGGGTGGCCAGCCCGTCCCGGATCATCACCTGATCGTCAGCGATCACCACGCGGATCATGCAGGCCATCGTAGGGGAGCTCGGCGAGCACGGCCCATCCTTCGCCCTGCGACCCGGAGTACAGGCTGCCGCCGAGCATCGCGACGCGCTCCCGCATCCCGACCAGGCCGTGGCCGCCGCCCGACGCCTCGGGGGCCGTCTTCGGCCCGGTGTCGCGGACCGCGATCCGCAGCGTTTCCGCCCCGTAGTGCAGTTCGACCGTCACGGTCGAGCCGGGCGCGTACCGGGACGCGTTGCTGAGCGCCTCCTGGACGATCCGGAACGCCGACAGGTCGAGCCCCTCGGGCAGCGCGTGCGGCATCCCGGTGACCCGCAGCTCGATCTTGATCCCGTCGTGGGCGGTGATCAGGTCGTCGATCCGCTCCAGCCCGGGCTGGGGGACCCGTTCGGCGGCATCGTCGTCGGAGCGGAGCAGCCCGACCACCCGGCGGGTCTCGGCGAGCGCCTGGCGGGCCTCGTCGCGGAGCATCGCGAAGGTGTCCTTGGCGGGCTCGGGAAGATCGGGGATCTTGAAGGGGGCGGCCTCGGCCTGGAGCGCGATCACCGACATGTGGTGGGCGACCACGTCGTGCAGCTCGCGGGCGATCCGCGACCGCTCCTTGAGCACGGCCGCCCTGGCGTGTTCCTGCCGGCGCAGCTCCTCGTTGACGTCCAGGAGCTCGGCGAGCTGCTGCCTGCCGCCGACGGCGTTGCCGAAGGTCAGGGTCAGCGCGATGATCCCGCTGAGGATGATCCCGAACCAGGGGAGGATCCGGTCCAGCGGCACGCCGATGCCCACCATGACGGCCGCCGTCGTCACGCCCGCGCCCACCGACACCCGCCCCGAGTACGACGAGCCGACCGCGTACAGGACGACGACCAGCGCGACGATCGAGGTGACCGCCCAGGGCATGAACCGGCCCTCGATCGCCACACAGCTCCACAGCAGGCCGCCGAGCATCAGCCGCCAGGACCCCAGCGGCCAGCGCGCGGCCGCCACCAGCGGCAGCCCCTGGAGGATGCCGAGGGTCCAGGCCAGCGTGGTGTGCTGGTGGTAGAAGTTGATGTACATGGCGATCGAGCCGGCCGCCAGCCCGACCCCGAGCATCGACAGCAGCGCGATCGACAGCCAGCGCCACCGGCTCCCCGCGGGCCAGATGTAGGTGTGCCGGGACGGTTCCACGGGTTCCCGGATGGCGGCGTCGAGCATCGCATCGAGGATCTTCCGCACCGTCAGTTCGTTCACGTGTCCGAGGCTAGACCGCTCACCGGGCCCGCCGCGTGCCTCCAGGGGTTGAACCCGGACATACCTCTCAGGTAGAGGACGCGCCGCCATGACCTTCGCCGGGCCCGCGGATTCGCTACACTGTGGGTCATGGCCGTGATGTGGGAGACGACGACGCCCGGTACCCCCGGGCGGCCGACTCGCGCGCACTAGCCTCAGCGACGACCCCAAGGCCCCGGGAGTACACCTCCCGGGGCCTTTTCAGGTGTAGACGAGCGATCAAGGAGTTTCCCGTGTCCGAACTGCGTGTCACCCTCGCCGGAAGCGAGCGCCCGGTGGCCGCCGGCGCCACGGCTGGGGACGTGCTGGAAGCCGATCCCAAGCGGGTCGTGGCCGCCCGGGTCAACGGCGAGCTGCGCGACCTCGACTACGTCGTTCAGGACGGGGACGTGCTCGACGAGGTCGAGATCGGTTCCAAGGACGGCCGGGACATCCTGCGGCACTCCACCGCCCACGTGATGGCCCAGGCCGTCCAGGAGCTGTTCCCCGACGCGAAGCTGGGCATCGGCCCGCCCGTCGAGAACGGCTTCTACTACGACTTCGACGTCGAGCAGCCGTTCGCCCCCGACGACCTGAAGAAGATCGAGGCGCGGATGCGTCAGATCGTCAAGCAGGGTCAGCGGTTCTCCCGCCGTGTCGTCTCCGACGACGACGCCCGCGCGGAGCTGGCCGCCGAGCCGTACAAGCTGGAGCTGATCGGGCTCAAGGGCGGCGCGGCCGACGAGGAGTCGGTGGAGGTGGGCGGCGCGGAGCTGACCATCTACGACAACCTCGACCCCAAGAGCGGCGACCTGTGCTGGAAGGACCTCTGCCGCGGCCCGCACCTGCCGACCACCCGGAACATCCCGGCGTTCAAGCTGATGCGCTCCGGCGGCGCCTACTGGCGCGGCTCGGAGAAGAACCCGCAGCTCCAGCGGATCTACGGCACCGCGTGGGAGTCCCGCGAGAAGCAGGACGAGTACCTGCACCTGCTCGCCGAGGCCGAGAAGCGCGACCACCGCAAGCTGGGCGCCGAGCTCGACCTGTTCTCCTTCCCCGACGAGCTCGGCTCCGGGCTGCCGGTCTTCCACCCCAAGGGCGGGATCATCCGCCGGGAGATGGAGAACTACTCGCGTGTCAAGCACGAGGAGGCCGGCTACTCCTTCGTCAACACCCCGCACATCACCAAGGGCAAGCTGTACGAGGTCTCGGGCCACCTCGACTGGTACCGCGACGGCATGTTCCCCGCGATGCAGCTCGAAGGCGCCGAGTACTTCCTGAAGCCGATGAACTGCCCGATGCACAACCTCGTGTTCGGGGCGCGCGGCCGCTCCTACCGCGAGCTGCCGCTGCGGCTGTTCGAGTTCGGCACCGTCTACCGGTACGAGAAGTCCGGGGTGATCCACGGTCTGACCCGCGTGCGCGGCCTGACCCAGGACGACGCCCACATCTACTGCACCCGCGAGCAGATGAAGGAGGAGCTGACCACCACCCTCCGCTTCACCCTCGACCTGCTCCGCGACTACGGGCTCACCGACTTCTACCTGGAGCTGTCCACCAAGGACCCGGAGAAGTTCGTCGGCTCCGACGAGGTGTGGGAGGAATCGACCAGGACCCTGCGCGAGGTCGCCGAGGCCGAGAACCTCGAACTCGTCATGGACCCGGGCGGCGCCGCCTTCTACGGGCCGAAGATCTCCGTCCAGGTGCGGGACGCGATCGGCCGGTCCTGGCAGATGTCGACCATCCAGCTCGACTTCAACCTGCCGGAGCGGTTCGAGCTGGAGTACCAGGCCGCTGACGGCTCCCGCCAGCGCCCCGTCATGATCCACCGGGCGCTGTTCGGTTCGATCGAGCGGTTCTTCGGCATTCTCGTCGAGCACTACGCGGGCGCGTTCCCGGCGTGGCTGGCGCCCGTCCAGGTGGTCGGCATCCCGATCGCCGACGAGCACACCGAGTACCTGGAGGAGATCGCGGCCAAGCTCCGCGAGCACCACATCCGGGTCGAGGTCGACTCCTCCAACGACCGGATGCAGAAGAAGATCCGCAACGCCCAGAAGCAGAAGGTGCCGTTCATGCTGCTGGCCGGGGACGAGGACGTCGCCAAGGGCGCGGTGTCGTTCCGGTACCGGTCGGGCGAGCAGAACAACGGCGTCCCGGTCGACGAGGCCGTCGCCGAGATCGTCCGCGTGGTCAAGGAGCGCGTCCAGACCTGACCCACCCCGCCGGGCCGCTCCCGTCCCGGGGGCGGCCCGTCCGCGCGGTCTCGGCCACGCGGTGCCGGGCGGGGGCTTCGGCGGATATCACGAAGAACGAGTGACCTGTTGTGTGGATATCTACAGACCGGACGCGTCTGACATTTCTGTAATATCCGTGCATGACGATTCAAGGCGATCGTTCGCCGCTGCGCGACCGGTTGCTCGACGCCGCCTGCCGGCTCGTCGAGGACAACGGCTGGCAGCGGCTCCGGGTGGCGCACGTGGCGGCGGCGGCGGGCGTCAGCAGGCAGAGCGCCTACAACGAGTTCGGCTCCAAGGACGCGCTGGGGGAGGCCCTGGTCGTCAGGGAGTTCGAACGGCACCTGGACGGGCTGAAGGACTGCCTGCTCGACCACCGCGACGACGCCCGCGCCGCCGTCGCCGACGCCGTCCTCTACACGTTCAAGTCGGCTGAGGCCAGCCCGCTGCTGGCCAGCATCCTCACCAGCGCGCGTGTCGGCTGGCGCGGCGAGGAACTGGTCGAGATGTTCCGGGCCAGGGCGGAGCCCCTGCTGCCCTACACCGTCCGTGCCGTCGCCGACCTGGTCGCGCGGCACCGTCCCGACCTGGTGCCCGAGGACGTCGAACTCTCCGTCGACATGGTCACCCGGGTCACCATCGGCTACCTGATCACACCGGACGGCCCGCACGAGGAGGCCGCCGAACGGATCGCCCGGATGGCCGTCCGAGTGCTCGGGACGCCCACCGCCTGACCGGCCCGCAACCGAACGCGGTCGACACCAGCAGGCAGCCGACGAGGCCGTCCAGCCAGTAGTGGTTGGCGGTCGCCACGACGACCAGCAGGGTCGCCAGCGGATGCAGCAGCCAGAGCAGCCGCGCCGCGGTCCGTCCCGTCGCGATCAGGCCGACCGCGATCAACAGCGCCCAGCCGACGTGCAGGGACGGCATCGCCGCGAACTGGTTGTTCACCCCGTCGGACTGCGGCGGCCCGTACACCCGCGGCCCGTACACCGCGCCCGTGTCGATCATTCCCAGTCCCGGTAGCAGCCGCGGGGGAGCGAGCGGCACCAGGACGTGCAGCAGCAGACCGCCCGCCGTCATCGCGATCAGCGTCGTGCGGATCCAGCCGTAGTGCCCGGCGCGCCGGAAATAGATCCAGCCCAGGAACAGCACGATCGCCGGGAAGTGCACATAGGCGTAGAACGCGTTGACGGCCTGGATCAGGCCGTCGTGCAGGGCCAGACGCTGGAACGACGCCTCCTCGGGCAGGCGCAGCGACCGTTCCAGCCGCCAGACCGAGTCCGCGTTGGCGAAGGCCCGCTCCTGGTGGCCGTCGGCGACCCGTCTGCCGACCTTGTACAGCAGGAACAGGGTGACGAGCAGGGCCGTTTCGCGGAGAAGCCGGGTGCGCGGCCAGAGCCGATCCTGTGCGGTCCCGGCCGCCTCGAGCTGCGTCATGCCGTCCCGACTACCCGATCCGTCCCGCACATCAACCGATCGGTTGATTTCGGGGCCCACCGGATGGGGTTCCGGGATCGTCCGTTTCCCCGATGGCCCGGCGCCCCTGGTGGCGCAGAGTGGTGAGTGCGAGGCCGCAAGGGTCCGCACTGACCAGGGAGAACACCATGAAGAAGCTGATCGCCACCGCCGCCACGGGTCTCGCTCTCACGGCCGGTGCCGCCGCCTTCAGCAGCCCCGCCTCCGCCGCGATCGACCCCAAGATCGTGCAGACGGGCAGCACGCTGACCGCCGACGCCGCCCTCCAGGTCGCCGATGCCGTTCAGAAGGCCGCGGCGAAGGAGAACCAGCGGGTCAGTGTCGCGATCGTGGACCGTTCGGGTGCGGTGAAGATCATTGTTCGGGGTGATGGCAGTGGTCCGCAGACCGAGGAGTCGGCGAAGCGTAAGGCGTTCACCGCGGTGAGCTTCGGTCGTTCGACCACGGAGCTGGCGGGTGGCGCGAACGGTCAGGGCGCGACCCTGCGCGACATCCCGGGCACTCTGTTCCTGGGTGGCGGTGTCCCGGTCGCGGTGGACAACGCCCCGATCGCGGGGATCGGTGTCGCGGGCGCCCCGTCCGGCGACATCGACGACAAGCTCGCCAAGGAAGGCCTGAAGGCCATCGAGCGCGGCCTGCGGTAAGAGAGGAAGCACCACGTCAGCGGGAAGGCCGCCGGGGGAGACCCGGCGGCCTCCGGCCGTTCTGCACAAGATCATTCCACTGGTTGGCCCCCGCTTTGCCGCCCTCCGGGAAGAGCTCTTGCGGGAGGTCCGGTGGGACGGATGAGGAACGGCTGGTCCATTCGGACCCGGCTCACGGTGGCGGCGAGCGCCTTCATGGCGCTGATCTGCTGCGTCGTGTCCATACTGGTGATCATCGACGTCCGCAAGCAGGAACGGCAGTACCAGACCGAGAAGGCCGCGACCGCGGCGCTACAGGCGCTCACCGACCTCCAGCGCGGCGACGACCGGCGCGCACTGACCGTCAGGAAGCAGGTCCGCGGGCTGTCCGGGGTCCAGGTCGTCGACGGGAGCGGCGAAGTGGCCGCCGGGACCAACGGTTACGGGACACGGCCCAGGATCTCCACGCTCGTCCCCGATCCCGACGCCGTCCGGCGGGACAAGGAAGTCTGCTCACTGCCCGGCTTCGCCCAGTGCGAGATCGTGGTCGTGTTCCGCTACGTCAGAGGCGGCGCCGACTGGTTCGTCTACGGATTCGCCGAGGCCGTGCCCTGGTACGGCGGGTACAAGCTGGTCTATCTGCTGGCCGTCCTGATCCCCCTCATGATCGCGCTGGCGGGGGCGGGGACCTGGCTGATCGTGGGCCGGGCGCTCAAACCCGTCGACGACATCCGCGCCGACACCCAGCGGATCGCCGAATCCGGACTGCGCGGGCTGGACCAGCGGCTCCGGCTGCCCGGCCACGACGACGAGCTGCGGGCGCTGGCCGTCACCTCCAACGAGGTCCTCGACATGCTGGAGTCCAGCCTCAAACGGGAGCGCCGGTTCATCGCCAACGCCTCCCACGATCTGCGGACCCCGATCACGGCGCTCCGCACCGAGCTGGACGAGGCCGCGCTCTACCCCGACGACATCGACTGGACCGAGACCACCGAGCGGATGACCGCCAGCCTCGACCGGCTCCAGGACCTCGTCCAGGATCTGCTGACGCTCACCCGGATCGAGGCAGGGGTCGAACTGCGCACCGAACCCCTCGATCTGGCCGTGCTCGCCAGGTCGGCCGCCGAGCGCAGCGCCGAACCACCGGAACTCGCTCTCGAACCCGCGCCCGTCGTCGGCGACCCCGAGCAGCTCGGCCGGCTGCTCGACTACCTGCTCGACCAGGCCGCCCACCATGCGGCGGGCTCCATCACCGTCACGACCCGCACCGACGGGGAGTCCTCGGTGCTGGAGGTGTCCGACGACGGAGGGCCGCCGTCGGAGGACCTGCGCGCGTCGCTGTCCGACCGGTTCTCGCTGCCCGACACCGAGCGGGGCAAGGCCGCGGCGGGCAGCGGCCTCCGGCTGTCGATCGCCGCCGAACTGGCCCTCGCCCACGGCGGCACGCTGGCCGTCGCGGGCGGCGACACCACCACG
>NZ_BAAGZI010000084.1:0-19259 GCF_054778695.1 Actinocorallia lasiicapitis | reverse complement strand
GGACCCCGCCGGCGCACCGGGCGCCCGCGGGGTCCTCTTCTCTCCGGCGAACGCCACGTCAGGCGTCCTTCTCCGTGAGGCCGAGGGTGTCGGCCAGGTCGAACAGCGGCTGGTAGGTCTGCTGGGAGACCGCGACCAGCGGGCCGGGCTCGACGTCGAGGAACGCGCCGACCTGGGCGACCTCCTGCGGGCCGAGGGACAGCAGCGCGTCGGTGAGCGCCTTCTTGAACGCCGGGTCCAGGCCCTTGGCGACGGTGATCGGGTCGTTGGGGATCGGGTCGGACGCCCAGACCTGGCGGTACTTCGAGGCGTCGAACTTGCCTTGCTGGGCGGCGGTCGCCTGCTGCTGGGTGTTGATCTCGGCGGCGTCGACCTTGCCGTTGGTGAGGGCCAGCAGCGCCTGCGGGTGGCCTCCGGCGTAGCTGAGGGACACGTCGGTGTCCTTCATTCCGGCCTTGCGGATCGCGAAGCGCGGCAGGGCGTCACCGGAGGTCGAACCGGCCTCGGACAGCGCCAGCTTCTTGCCCTTGAGGTCGGCGATCGTCTGGATCGGGCTGTCCTTCGGCACCCAGATGCCCGCCTTGTAGCTGGACAGTGACTTGTCGGGGTTGGCGAAGCTCGCGACGGCCTCCGCTCCCGCGCGGCGGTTGGCGAAGACGTAGCCGAGCGGGCCGAACTGGCCGAGCTCCAGCTTGCCGTTCTGCATCGCGAGGATCTCGGCGGAGTAGCCCTGCACGACCTGGATCTCGACCGGGCACTTCAGCTTGGCTTCCAGTGCCTTGCCGAGCGCCTGGTAGGCGGGGGTGAGCTTCGCGGGGTCCTCGTACGGCTCGATCCCGAAGCGGATCTTGCCGTTCGGGCAGGTCGCGGACGCGGCGGACGTGCCGTCCTTGGGCCCGGCGTCGTCCCCGCAGGCGGCGAGGCCGAACAGGGACAGGGGAAGGAGAACGGAGGTGGCCAGAGTGCGGCGCATCAGGGGACCTTTCGGGTTCTGCTGGACGGGGGGTTTCAGAGGAGGGAGTCGAGGACCGCGGCGGCCAGGCCGTGCGCGGTGGTCATACCGATGCCGGAGGTGACCGAGACGACGCGCACGCCGTCGGCCGCGTCCCGGTCGAGGAACGGCTCCGGCGCGGAGGCGTAGACGCCGTGCCAGCGTTTGCGGACCCGCAGCCCGGCCACGCCGAGCAGCCGCGCACCCTCCTGGAGCAGCAGCTCGGACAGTGCCTCGTCGCCGAACGGCTCGTGGGTGGCGGCGTAGTGATGGGTGTCGCCGAGGACGAGGTCGCCGTCCGGACGCTGGGTGAACATGAGGTTGACGGCCGCGGCCACCAGCTCGGGCGTGTCCCGGCGGACCCGTTCGGCGACGGTGGCGGCGGCGGGCAGCGAAGCGAAGCCGCCGTAGCGCAGGAGCGACGTGCCGGTCAGGACGCCGGGACGCACCCGCAGACCGTCCGGGGCGGCGACCTGGAGCATCCGCAGCCGGCAGCGGGTCAGGCCCGCGTCCTCGGCGAGCTCGGGGAGGAGCCGGTCGACGTCGTGGCCGACCGCGACGACGACCCGGGAGGCGCGGACGTCCCCCCGTGTGGTGCGTACCAGGCCCGGCTCGACGCCGAGCACGTTCGTACCCCAGGAGATCGGGACGCCGCGCCCGGCCAGCCAGCGGGCCAGCGCGGGAATCGCCTCCCGGGGATCGACCCGCAGGTCGAGGGGCAGGTGCGCGCCGCCGATGACGCTGCCATCGTGGACGGAAAGATGGGCGGTGACGCCCGCACGGTCGAGCAGAACGGCCTGGGAGCGGCCTCGGACCTCCGCGAACTGCTCCAGGACCGCCATCTCGTCACGGTGGCGGGCCACGACGACCGTGCCGCACTCCAGGGCGGTGAAGCCGGCCTCGGCGGCCAGCCAGGTCCAGCGTTCCCGCGCGGCCAGCGCGTAGGTGAGGGACGTTCCGTCCTGGGCGGTCGTGCAGATGTGCCCGAAGTTCCGGACGGAGGCGCCCGCGGCGAAGGCGTCGCGTTCGACGACCGCGACCGACAGGCCGCGCAGGTGCGCTTCGACGGCGTGGGCCAGGCCCACGATGCCCGCACCGACCACCAGAAGGTCGACCGGGGAGCTGGGCGGGGCGTTCACTCGCAAACGGGTCACGGCGAGAAGGCTGTCCGGCGGAGGACCGGCCAGTCAATCGGGCGACCGCTCTTGTACAGACAAGTTCATGGCCCATTTACCTGGTCATATCTGGAGCATTCCCAGCGTTGACAGCGCTCCTCCTTTCACTTGTATGGTCATCTCATGTCCTCCGAACCCCTGTACGCGAAGCTCGCCGGAGCGCTGCGTGGACGGATCACCGACGGCTCCCTGCCGGTCGGCGGGCCGCTGCCCTCCGAGGCGCGGCTCGCCGAGGAGTTCGGCGCGTCACGGGGAACCGTCCGGCAGGCACTGTCGGCGCTGCGCAACGAAGGGCTCATCGAGGGCGGGCAGGGGCGGCAGCCGGTCGTCCGGCGACCGCCGATGGGGCAGCCGTTCGAGACCTTCCTGTCGTTCACCGCGTGGGCCGAGCTGGCCGGGCACCGTCCCGGCCAGCGCACCATCGAGATCGCCCGGCGCGGAGCGAACCCGGACGCCGCCGCGGCGCTCGGCCTCCAGCCCGGCGATCCGGTGATCGACGTGCTGCGGCTGCGGCTCATCGACGGGCAGCCCGTGATGCTGGAACGCAGCTCGTGGGTGCTGGAGCTCGGGCTGCTGCTGCTGGAGTTCGACACCGACACGGGCTCCATCTACGCGGGCCTGCTCGCGCGGGGCGCCGATCTCGCCGCCGCCACCCACACGATCGACGCGATCGCCGCGCCCGCCGACGACGCGCGCCTGCTGGAGCTCGCCGAGGGCAGTCCGCTCCTGCGGGAACGCCGCACCGCGACCACCGGCGAGGGCGTGCCCGTCGAGTACGCCGACGACCGCTACCGGCCCGACCGCGCCACCTTCACCATCGCCAACACCCGGACCCGGCGGCTCGCCGTCGTCCGCGACATGTCCGACCCGAAGGAATCCCGATGACCGCCGCCTTCGATCTCGCCGCCCTCGACATGGCGGGGACCACCGTCCAGGAGGGCGGCGCCGTCTACCGCGCCGTGGGGCAGGCCGTCGCGGCGCACCTCGGCCGTCCCGTGCCCGACGACGTCCTCCACCGGTGGACCGGGACCAGCAAGGACGAGGCGATCGCCGGGCTGCTCACCGAACTGGACGGGGCCGCCGGCGCGGAGACCGTCCAGCACGTGTACGGCGACTTCGTCCTACGGCTCACCGCGGCTTACGCCGAGAACCCGCCGACCGCGATCCCCGGCACCCTGGAGGCTTTCGCCGCGCTGCGATCGGCCGGGGTCAAGGTCGTGCTCCAGACCGGCTACTCGCGCGACATCGCCGCATCGATCCTCGGGGCGCTCGGCTGGACGGTCGGCGGCACAGTGGACGGCCTGGTGACCGACGACGACGTGCCGTTGAGCCGTCCCGCCCCCTACCTCATCCACCGCGCCATGGAACTGGCCCGTGTCACCGACGTCGCGCGGGTGCTCGTCGCGGGCGACACCCCCAACGACCTGGGCGCGGCCCGCAACGCCCGTGCGGGCTTCGCCGTGGCCGTGCTGACCGGCGCCTCACCCCTGGAAACCCTGGGCCGCCACCCCCACACCCACCTGCTCCCTTCGGTGGCCTCACTCCCCGGCCTGCTTTGAGGGCTCGCCCGGCCGCGGGGCGTCCTAGGCGTTGGTGAAGGTGCGGCGGTAGGTGCTGGGGGTGACTCCCAGGCTGTTACGGAGGTGCTGGCGCAGGGAGGTGGGGGTGCCCAGGCCGGTGCGGTCGGCGATGAGGTCGATGGGCAGGTCGGTGGTCTCCAGGAGACTGCGGGCCAGTTCCACGCGCTGGCCGGTGAGCCACTGGCCGGGGCTGAGGCCGGTCTCGGCGCGGAAGCGGCGGGTGAAGGTGCGTTTGCTCATGGCCGCGTGGGCGGCGAGCTCGTCCAGGGACAGTGGCCGGGACAGGTTGTCCAGGGCCCAGGCTCTGGTCGCGGCGGTGTTGCCGGACTGCGGTTCGGGGACGGGACGTTCGATGAACTGGGCCTGACCGCCGTCCCGGGAGGGCGGGACGACGCAGGTGCGGGCCACCCCGTTGGCGACCGCGCTGCCGTGGTCGCGGCGGACGATGTGCAGGCACAGGTCGATACCGGCCGCGACACCCGCCGAGGTCAGCACGTCGCCGTCGTCGATGAAGAGCACGTCGGGGTCGACCGTGGTGCGGGGGAACAGCCGGGCCAACTGCGACGCCAGCCGCCAGTGCGTGGTCGACGGCCGCCCGTCCAGGAGGCCGGCCGCGCCGAGAACGAACGCGCCGGTGCAGATCGCGACCAGTCTCGTACCCGGCCTGAGCTGGGAGAACGCGGCCTTTAGCGGGTCGGGAAGCATTCCGTCCGGGGAGATGTCGTGGAGCGCGTGTGAGGGCGGAATGACCAGGGTGTCGGCTGTGGCGATGACCGTGGCCGAATGCTCGACGGTGATGGCGTAGTCGGCGTCGGTTCGCACCGGCAGCCCGTCCAGGCTGCAGGTGAGCACCTCGTACAGCCGGCTCTGGTCGCCGTCGCGCGCGGCGCCGAAGATCCGTGCGGGGATGCCCAGCTCGAACGGGACGACTCCGGGAAGGGCGAGCACGACGACTCTGTGCATGGCCCGATTGTTTCACTGTTTGGCCTGCGGGCCACTCCTGGGGTGTGCGCGGCTCGGGCAGTGTTGAGGCCACAGGGGCGAGCCACCCGGTCCCGCCCGCACCGCTTGAGGAGCGCCAGAGATGAGTACCACCCGCGAGACCGTCGAGACCTTCTTCGCGCGCTTCGGCGCAGGCGCTCCCGACCTGCTGGACCTGTTCGCCGACACCGTCGACTTCGACGTCCCCGGCGCCCCGACCGTCCCCTGGACGGGCCCCCGCACCACCAAAGCCGAGGTCGCCGGATTCTTCCCCCTGTTCGGCGAGTACCTGACCCCGGCCGAGGAGTTCACCCTCACCGGCGTCCTCGTCGACGGCGACGACGCCGTCGCCACCGGCCGCTGCGTCTTCGGAGTGATCTCCACCGGCAAGACCTTCACCAACGCCTTCGCCCTCCACTTCACCATCGACAACGGCAAGATCATCCGCTACCACATGCACGAGGACAGCCACGCCATCGCCACGGCCTTCGCCCCCTGAGCCGAGGGCACGGCCATGGCCCCTCCACGAACCGTCACCTCGTGGAGGGGCCATCGTCGTCCGGGCCCAGAGGCCCGTACGGCCGCCTGCCTTGGAGACCTACCGGGCACACGGGAGCCCCGGCTTGCGGAGCTCGGGTTTCGATACGACGATGCTGGGGTCGCTTCACAAAGCGCCCCTAGCGATGTCCCGTTGAGAAGTTTGCTGAGGTCTTCATGTCGGTGGTGGTGCGCTTGCTGGGTCCGGTCGAGGTCCTGGTGGGTGAGACGATCCGGCCGACTCCGGGGACGCGGCGCAAAGCCGTGCTGGCGCGCCTGGCTCTGCGACCGGGCGAAGTGGTCGGCGTCGACAGGCTGATCGACGCGGTATGGGGGGACGACCCCCCTGCGACGGCGCAGAACACCCTGCAGTCACACGTGTCCTACCTGCGCCGCGTCCTGGAGGCGCCGGAGGTGATCGTCGCCCGCCCACCCGGGTACGCGCTGTCGGGAACGGTGTCGACCGACCTGGCCGCCGCCGAGAAGCTGATCGAGGACGCCCAGGCACAGGGAGATCCCGGTGAACGGCTGATCCGCCTCGACAGCGCCTTGAAACTGTGGCGGGGACGTCCTTTGGCGGACGTCGCGGATCTGTCCTGGTTCGGGCCCGAAGCAGACCGGTTGGAGCGGATCCGGCGCGATGCGCATCAAGCAGCCGTGAAATGCAAGATGGACCTGGGTATGCACGCGCAGCTCGTCCCGGAACTCGAAAGCCTGACGGCTCGCCATCCCTTCGATGAGGACCTGCAGGCGCAACTGGTCATCGCGTTGTACCGCAACGGACGGCAGGCCGACGCACTGGCGCTCCTCCAGCGGGTGCGCGGGCTCCTGCGCGACGAGCTCGGCATCGACCTCAGCCCGCAACTCCGCGACCTCGAAAGCGCGGTGCTCCGGCAGGATCCCGGGCTCGATCTCGGACGGACGGCACCCGGGCCGGCTTCCGCACCGCGCCCACGGCCGACCGGCGGCAGGCCCGCTCTGGTCGAGAGAGCCGAGGAGATCGAGCTGATCGACCAGGCGCTGGAAAGGACGGTGAGCGCCAGGTCGGGAAGTGTTCTCCTCCTCGAAGGCTCGGCGGGCATCGGAAAGACCAGCCTGCTGAGCCATGCCGTCGCCAGGGCCACCTCCCGTGGATTCACCATCCTCACCGCTCGGGGCACCGAGCTGGAGACCGATCATGCCTGGGGCTGCGCTGACCAGCTTCTTCTCCGTCACGGCGGAGTGCCCGCCGCGTCGGGCGGCGGGGGCGAATATCCGATCATCAACGCGATGTTCTGGACGATCAGCGATCTGGCCTCCCAAGGCCCTCTCCTGATCCTGCTCGACGACCTGCACTGGGCGGACGCCGCCTCCGTGCGGTTCCTGGCCTTTCTGGCCGCACGACTCGACGCCCTTCCCGTCGTCCTGGCCATAGCCACCCGACCGGCGTACGAAAGGCTGAACACTTACGTCTCGGTCATGGCCGGGCTCCCCTTCGCCACCACCCGGGTCGTCCAGCCGCTCACCCTGGAGGGCTCGGCCGGGCTGCTGGCCTCGGTCGCCGCCGAGCAGCCGGACCAGCGGCTGGTACGGCAGTGCCACGATCTCTGCCGGGGAAATCCCTTCCTGATGAAGGAGCTGGTCCGGCATCTGGAGAGCGGAGACGCCCTCACCGCGGACGTGCCGGCCAAAGGCTCCCCGAGTCTCGTGCACTTCGTCACCGATCAACTGCGCCCTTTGCCCGCGCTTTCGGTGAAAGTCGTCCGCGCCCTCGCCGTCGTCGGGGAAGGTGCGGCCAGTGACCGGCTCGCCGAAATCGTCGAGGCCGACCCTGCGGAAGTCCTCGAGGCGCTCGCTCCGCCTCTGGCGTGTCAGCTCGTCGTCGCCTCTGATGTGCCGATCAGGTTCTCCTTCGCCCACCCGCTGATTCGCCGGACCGTGTACGACACCCTTCCCGTCGGGCTGCGCACGGCTTTCCATCTCAAGATCGTCGATACGGCGCTGCGGGCAGGCGACCAGACCCTGGCCGCCTCCCACCTGCTCCACGTGCCTCCCGGCGCCGGCGGGCACGACCCCGTTCCCCTTCTCCGTGCCGCTGCCGAGACGAGCCTGGCGCGCGGCTCCGTCGACAGCGCCGTTTCGTTTCTCCGCCGCATGTTGGAAGAGGACCTCGGAGACCAGCGGCCCCGAGTCGTCACAGAACTCGGCATGGCCGAGGTCCTGGTCGACACTCCGCGGGCCATCGAACGTCTCGCCGACGCGCTCAGCCTTGAGCAGGACGCCGAGTCCCGAGCGCAGATCGCTGAAGTCCTCGCCAGCGCGATGTTCCTCAACGGCCGTGTCCGGGAGGCCGTCCAGGTCTGCAAGGCCGCCCTCGAACGCGAAGCCGGGGCTTCCCACGGATCCCGTCAGGCGCTCCAGGCATTGATCATCCAGTGCGCGTACGGCTCCCGCTCCGCATCTGATCTCAAAGAGCTCGTCGGCGCCTACGCCGGTCAGCAGCCCGAGACCTCCATCGGAGGGTTGACGCTCCAAGGAGCTCTCGCGATCCACGCGTTGTCCCAGAACCAGCGCCCGCTCACCGAGACCTACGGTCTGGAGGTGATCCGAACGGAGAATCTGCGCCGTTTGATCGCCGCACCGCTCGGCGACCAAGCGGTGAGCTGCGCCTGGTACGCCCTCATCCCTTGCGACTCACCGCGAACACTGCCCGCTCTCGAGACCGCGATCGATCACTACAAGGCGAGCGGCACCATGCGCGGCCTCGCCCCGGCGTACTTCTACCGAGGCGCGGTCATGCACGCGCACGGCTACCTGAACGACGCCCTCACCGATCTCATGTGGTCGTGGGAGTCCGCGGTTCTCGGCGGCATGAACATGGGAAAGCCCTATCTCCTCGATCCGCTGCTGCAGACCCTTGTGGCCATGGGCGAGACCGAGAAAGCGCGATCGACACTGGCCGCTTTCAAGGCCGAGGAACCGTCCGGAGTGAATACCGGCCTCTACCTGAACGGCGAGGTCGCGGTACATCTCGCGGCCGGTGACGTGCAGCGGGCCTTCGAGACGCTGCTGGCAGGCCGGGACGACTGCCAGAGCCGCCCCCTGAACAATCCCATCGTGTCGAACTGGCGTGCGCCGATGGTTCACTGCCTCAGCAAACTGGGCCGGCACGAAGACGCCCGCGTCGTCGCGCATGAGCTCTTGGATCTGGCAGAGGAATGGGCGACCCCTCGCGCCGTCGGACGGGCGCTGAGAGTCGCCGCTTCCGTGGAGCCGGCGGACCGCGGACTGGAGATGTCGGCCGCGTCCGTCCGTATGCTCGAGGACAGCCCGAACCATCTCGAACTCGCCGAGTCCCGGGCGGCCCACGGAAAGGCGCTCGCCCGTGCCGGACGCCGCGACGACGCCCTGTTCCAGCTGCACCGAGCACTCGAACTCGCCGCCCTGTGCGGTGCGCTGCCCCTGAGGAACAGCATCACGGCCGCTCTCCACAAGCTGGGCGATCACCCTTTCCCTCGCCCGGTGGTCACGGCTTTGACCCCGGCTGAACGCAAGGTGGCCGAGCTCACGGGAGCAGGCCTGACAGCGCGGGACGTCGCGGCCGCCCTCGCCATGACGGTCAACGCGGTCCAGCGGACCGTCCAGTCGATCGAGGCGAAGGCGACCGCGTCGACCTGAGCCCGGCCCAGGTGAAGACGGCGAGACCGAGCGCCCGCAGATCATTGCGGCTCTCGAAGTCACGGGTTGCCGCTCGGTTGCCGCGAGGTTCGCGGTGGCGCACGACCCAGGTGACTCTCTCTAAACTGGGCGAACGTGGTGGCGAGGCCGTGCTCTCCTGCCGCCGTTCTTCAGCGTCGCCGACGAGAGGCGGTGTCCCCCATGGACGAGCTCTCCGCAGGGCCGGAGCCGGGAGATCATCGGCGTCTCATCGTGCTGTCGGACGCCGACCAGATCAACGCGACACTGAGCACTCTCACCCCTCGCACCTGCGATTTCGTGGTCTACGAGGTAGCCGACCCCGCCATCGCGTTGGCGCCCGTCCGCAGCCTGGCTCCCGCGCAGCGGCTGATCGCCGGGGCCGCCGCCGGGCGCCTCCTCGGCTCGGTCATCAGGGCGGGAGGCGGATACCATCCCGCCGAGTGGTCGATCATCGAATATCTTCGCGGCGGTTTCCCTCCTCCGGGAGCGATCCCGGAGGTGCCCGCGGATCTCATCGACGCGGTGTTCGACATCGCCCAGGGCTCCCCCGGCGATCCGGTCGCCTTCGGCCTGTTCCCCAGCACCCTCACCAAGCTCGCCCGGCTCGCGCTGTGCCGCCAGGGGGCCTACCCGGCTGAGCGAGTACGGCGTTCGGCGCGGGAAGCCTACGGACCTGACCGGCACCACACGAACCGCTCCTACCACGCGCACGACGCCTTGGCCGGTGCGCTCGTTCATCCCGGGATCGACACCCTGGCGTTCTCGGAGTGGTTCGCACGGCAGCCGCCCGTCCACCGTGGCCGGCGGTCGCGCCGTAAGAGCAGCAGGATTCTCGGCTGGGCCCGTGCCCACGGCTACCTGCCGATCGCCGTAGACTGCGCCTGCGGCTACGAGCGGTTCGCTTCGTCCGCGACCTCACCTCCCGAGACACGGCTCGCGGAGCACTGGGGGGCCATCACGGATCTCATGGAGCTCCTGGAACGCGATCCGCGGAGCCAGACCAGCGTCTACCGGTGCGGGGTGTGCGGGCGGCGCTGGGTGGAAGAATGCGCGGAGTCCGGCCACGCGAGGCTGTTCTACGGGCGTCCCTTGGAGAAGTAGGCCCGGCTGTCAGGTCGCGGAATCCCGCCGGGCGGCACCGTGCTCGCGGACTCCCGCACTTCCCGGCCTCGTCAGAGGGCGTGGCGGTAGACGACGATGCGCTGGTCGACGGCGAATCCGACGCGCTCGTAGACGCCCGACGCACCGTGCGCGCTGCCGGCGTCGGTCTCCAACGCGGCCTTCACGTAGCCGGATCTGCCGGCGGCGCCGAGAAGGTCGGCGAGGAGAGCGCTCGCCACACCTCGTCCGCGCCAAGCCCCACTGGTACCGACCTGACCGATGTAGAGGGCCTGCGGACCGTCCGCGTACGGCAGGACATAACCGACGACCTCGCCGCGGACGACCGCCAGCCGGGCCAGCTCGGGCAGGAACGTCTCGGACCGGAAGGTGAGCGCAGCCCAGTCCTCGTAGGATCGATCTTGGTGCCCCCAAAGCCCGTGGAACGCCGCCATGTGCACGGCGTGCACCTCAGGGGCTCGATCCTGGCCCAGCGGAACGATCTCCACTCCCTCGACCGGCGGCACGGCCGGGGGCGCTCCGGTGGCCGCCGACATCTCCAGGAAGAAGCGTTCGACCCGGAATCCGCTCCGCGTGTACAGGCGGACGGCGGAGGCGTTGTCGGCGCCCGCATCGACCTCCGCTTCCCAAGCCGCGTCCGGTGCGAGCTCCGCGTGGCGAGCCCCCGCCCGATCGAGCTGCCAAGCCAGCAGATCGCGCCCGATTCCCCGGCCTTGCGCATCCGGATGGACGCCGCCGGTCAGGCTCACCCGGAATCCGCCTTCAGGCGGAAGACGCACCAGGGCGACGGCGACCAGCCTTCCCTCGCCGTCCAGGACCACGCGCGTGTCCTCGCCGAGATCCCTGACCTCGGTCTTGATGACGTTCTCCACCGCGGCGACGGGCAGTTCGAGCTGCGCCCCACTGGCCTGAGCAATCAGATTGAGCAGACCGGTCACCGCCCCTGCGTCTTCCGGACGATAGGCACGTGAATTCACCTTGTCCATGCTCTTGAGCAACTCCGTTCACGATAGTTCGATGAGGCGGGTCAACCGAAAGACACCGGGCCGGTCGACACCGCTCGCGCAAATCTCTAACACGACCCTGTTGCCGCGCGGTGGTCACCGCTCGCCTTCCACCCGCCGGTTCGGCTCACGCCCTTTTCTTCCGGATGGTCGTCGCGATCTCCTGGACGGCGTTGAGCGTGAGGTGGAGGGCTCGTGCGATCTCCCGTTCGGTGGCTCCGCGTTCCGCAAGGGCGCTGATCTCGGTCTCGATGGGCGTGAGGTCCGTCACGACGGGAGGGACGAACCGATGGCCGGCGATGGTGTGGAGAGTGTGGGTGATGGAGTTCCTGAGGGGGATGGCGCCGCACAGGATCGCGAGTTCGAGCCCCCGGTAGAGGTGGGTGATGGCGTCGGCGGTATGACCGGCTCCGTTGAGCGCGTTCCCGTACGCGTGCAACGATCGCGCGAGTTCCAGTTTGGCGGGCGTCGGCTGGAGGACGCGGACGGACTCTTCCAGCAGATCGACGGCCTCGCGATCGTGCGGTTCAGTGGAGGCGACCGCCCTGAGGGCCTTGCCGACCGCTCGCGGGGTGTTCCATTCGGTGGCGACCTCCAGCATTTCGCGTGCGGTGGCCTGAGCTTCGTCATGGCGTCCGAGCAGGGTCAGGCAGCGCACCATCGGGCCGTGCCAGTCGGCGACGACGGGGTTGACGATCGGGCGGGTCCTGCAGTCGTCGCGGGCGGCGAGCGCCGTCTCATAGGCCCGTTGGACGTCACCGATCGCCAGGTGGACCGCGCTCGCACCGGCGACGTGCATCGTGGCAGTGAGCCCTGACCAGTCGGTCTGCTCGAAGGCCCGCAGCGCCGCTACGGCCTCGTCGGTCTTTCCCATCGACACCAGCGTCCTGAGCAGGACGTCGATGATGTAGGTCTGGCCCAGTGGCTGTCCGCTGAGCGTTACCGCCTCCCAGGATCGCCGGACGTCGCTGAGCGCGTCGGCCAGGTAGCCGTAGGAGTACATCACTCGGGACCGATAGAAGTAGACGGGTCCGATTCCCCGCAGCGAGCCGGCTCGCAGATAGTGGTCGAGTGCCGTCTCCAGGGAGGGCAGAGTGTGCGGGGAATCGCAGGCGGTGAGGGTGTACCACGCCATGCTCGCGCCTTGTTCGCCCAGCGGGTCCCGCAGCAGCTTGCGCAGGTTGTCCCCGCGAAGGACCTCCAGGGCTTGCTGTTCTGCACGTTCGCGTCGGTTCTGGTGCATATCGTGGTCGGCCAAGCAGCTCAGCAGGCTGAGACCTCCGATGGACGGGTCGATGGTCTGCGCTTTGTAGACGTCGATGAGCTCCATGAGGTCGGAGGCGTACCGTGCGGTGTAGGCCATGAGGACGATCAGCGCCTGCAGCGACTGCCGGGCGCCGGGCGAGGCCTCGGCCTCACGCTCGAGCGCGGCCTTGCAGATCTGCGCCGCGTCTCTCGGGCGGCAGTCCAGCCACAGGGCGGTGGCCAGGACGTGGGAGATCTGTGCGCGCTTCTCGCTGTCGGACTCGAGGCTGAGCGCCTCCGACAGGTGTTCGATGGCACGCTGGTTGTCGACCAGCACTTCCGCCATTCCGAGCTCGGCGACCGCCCGGGGCCGGTGGTCGCCGAGATCCTCATCGAGGATGCGGCGCAGAAAGGTGACGGCGGCCTCCACCGACCCGCGCGACAGGCCGATCTTGGCGGCGGCGCCCAGAACGGGCACAGGATCATGATCGCCGATGCCCGGTGGAACGTGGAGGAGGTGAGTGGCGGCCATGGTCAGGTCCTGGCTCTGGACGGCCACGTCGGCGGCGCGCAGATGAAGGTCGGTGCGCAGCCCGACGGGAAGGGCGTCGTACACGGCCCGGCGGATCAGCGGGTGGGCGAAGGAGAATCGCGCGGGGGTTCCTGAGGAGACCACCAGCCGGCTGGACAGCGGCGACGCCAAGGCGTCCAATACCTCGGCCGTGCCGAGCCCGGTGGTCTTCGCCAGCCGGTCGCTGCCCGTCCAGTCGCCGGAGACGGCCAGGTGGCGCACTACCTCGACGGAGCGTGCCGGCATAGGGCGTAGCTGGTCGGAGACGAACCGCGCGAAGCCCGGGGAGTCCCCGACCATCTCACTGAGATCGACTTTTCCGGTCTCCCCGTCGGCACCGGATCCAGACAGGCCACGGGCGACTTCTCTGAGCAGGAACGGATTGCCGCCGCAGAGCTCATGAACCTGTTCGATCAACTCCTGATCCGGCCCCGTTGTGATCACCTCTGCGATCAGGTCTGCCGATCCGCTCAGCGACAACGGCCGCAGGACCTGCGTCGTGGAGAAGGGGAACCCGCCGATGACGGACACGAGGTTGCCGAGCCGTTCGGGCACCGGCCGGGTTCCGATCACCAGCGCGACCGGCAGCCCGTCCAGGCGTGCCGCCAGATAGGCGAGGAACCGCACCGACGCGGAGTCCGCCCAATGCAGGTCGTCGACGACGATCAGGACCGGGCCGCGTGCCGCGAGATCACTGACCAGCCAGTAGAGCGCGTTGATGATGGGGTACTCGCCCGCCGGTCCCGAGTCGGTGGCGCCCGGCCGACGGTCCAGCACCTCCGCCACGTCGGCGTGCCGGCGGAACAACTGTTCGGCGCAGGCCCACGCGTAGTCGGTTTCCAGTTCGGTGCCTCGGGCCGTCAACACGGCGAATCCGTGGGCCGCCGCCTTCGCACCCGCGTGGTCCAGCACGCTGGTCTTGCCGAATCCGGCAGGCCCTTCGAAGACCAGCACGCCGCCGGTGCCGGCGCTCACCACGCGATCCAGCACCGTTTCGATCGCTTCGATCGCGGCCGCGCGTTCGACGAGCGAGGGCGTCGAGCTCACCGTCCGAACCGGTGCCCCCAAGGCGGCCGGAGTCGGCTTCACGAGATCCAGTCCCGGATCCTGCCGGAGAACCGCGCTCTCCAGTTCGCGCAGTTGAGCGCTCAGGTCGATGCCGAGTTCGTCACGCAGCCGGATCCGTGTCCGCCGCACGATCGCCAGAGCGTCGGCCTGCCGTCCGCTGCGGTACATCGCGATGACCAGCTGAGCTTGGAGGTCCTCGTCGAACGGGTAGCGGTCGGTCAGCGCCTCCAGCTCGGGAACGAGCTTCGTGTGGAGGCCGAGTTCGAGCTTGCACTCCACCGCTGTCCGCTGAGCGTCCCGCCGGACTCGTTCCAGACGTTCGGCTTCATGCGCGAACCACGGCAGCTCCGTCACGTCGGCCAGCGGACGCCCGCGCCACAACCGCAAGGCCTGATCGAGCAGGGACAACCGCCGCTCAGGTGAAATCTGCGCCTGTGCTTCCTCGATCAGGTCCTCGGCCAGGCGCAGATCCGTCGTGGCATGGGCCAGCCTGTACCCCGGGGCGCGGGCCGTGATCACATCATGCGCACCCAGGACTCGCCGCAGATAGGAGACGTGGCTTTGCAGCGTGTTCTGCGCGGTCGCCGGGTGGTCGCCTCCCCAGACGGCGTCGATCAGTCCGTCGACGCTGACGACCTCGCCCGGCCGCATGGCCAGCCGCGCGAGAACGGCCTTGCGTCTCAGTCCTGGAGTCGGATGGACGTTTCCGTCCACGGTCACATCCACCGGGCCCAGCAACCGCACGACGACGCTCATCGAATCCCCACCCCTTCCCCTTGACCGTTCGCGTGGCAACCGTCTGGCAACCGGGCCTGCGAACCCCGAACGAGTGGCACCACATCTCATCATTCGACCGATGAAAAACCAGCATGTAGGGAAGCACTCGTGAGCAAGACCTCTCTTCTGGCCAAGGGCGCGATGATCGCCTTGACGGCCGCCTCGATGACGGCCGTGGGCACCGGCTCGGCTCATGCGGCAACAGGCTGCAGGCTCTACGTCGAGCCCCACCAGAACCAGACCTACGTCCTCGTCGAGCAGTCCTGCCAGCCCGCCGAATCCGGCGACCTCCTCTACCGGACCACCTACTACGGTAAGGACGGCGGCTGGTTCGATGACGACGACCTGCTGTTCAGCAGGTTCTACCCCACCACCCCCCTGGACAGCTTCACCAAGTACTACGCCACCTTCAACGAGGACAGCGGCGCGGACGAGATCTTCACCAAGAACCTCTTCGTCCGGCCGAACGGCAGCACCTATTCGATCGATTCCAACACCGTGACCGGGTACTGGTAACCCGCTCTTGCGTGCAGCGGCGGAGGGAGCCGGTGATGGGCTCCCTCCGCCGTGCTCGACCCTTGCCTTCAAGGGTCGAGCACGGCTCATCGGGCTCCGGCTGACGTGATCAGGTTGCCCCGTCCGTCACCGGCCTGGCGGTCAGAAGTTCTCCCAATAGCCGTGGACCTCATTGGACTTGACCGAGTAGGTGGAGCCGCTCGGCGTACGGAACCAGGCCCTGGCGTAGATCTCGTCGCCCTGCTCGCCGTCTTCGTCGAGCCAGTTGGTGTAGACGTAGAACTGGTCATTCCGCGCCGGATTCGAACGGACGAACAGCCGGTCGTCCTCAAAGGTGTCCGAGCCCCAATACACGGTCGAGGTCAGGACGTCAGACGAATTGCGCGGGGTGCAGGCGTTCACCACCCACGCGTACACCGGGGAATTGGGGTCGATGTACAGATTGCAGTGCTCGCCCGCGGCCTCGGCAGGCGCAGCCGCGAGCCCTACGGCGGCAGCCGCCGAGAGGATGGCCGCGCCTGCGACACGCTTAACCGAAATCATCAGGTCCTCCGTTTTTCGGGTTGTTCCGTTCAACCGTTGTGATGCGTTTTGTTTCCTTCCGGTTCGACGACCCTGTTGCCGCACGGTTGCCGCGCGGGATCGCCGTTCGCCCACGCGGGGACTTCGCATCAGTGAGATTTCAGTGGCGATTCAGCCGAGAGCCGTACGTTCGTCTGGTCAACCGAGAATGTCGGCTTCGGCCGCCACTCAGCTTCAAGGAGATTGCGTTGCCGTTGTACATGGATGTCCACAACATCGATGGAGTGACCGCCGACGCTGTCGCCGGCGCTCACGAGAAGGACCTGGAATTCCAGGGCCGGCATGGTGTGGAATACAAGCGTTACTGGGTCGATGAAAAGGCGGGCAAGGTCTTCTGCCTGGTCGAGGCTCCGGACGCGGAAGCCGCCAACACGGTGCACCGAGAGGCCCATGGCCTTGTGGCGGATGAGATCTTCGAGGTCACCGAGCACGAATAAGGCGTCGCCTGGGCGGATGGCCCTCACCGGGCCGTCCGCCCATCGCCGAAACGGCACACGCGAAAAGATCGGACCGATAATGAACTCCGCATTCGACCAGGCCGCGACGGACGCGGCAAGGGGAGTCCGAGCCGAGTTGTGGACCGTCGACCTTCTGGGTCCGCTCGAGGTCCGCTGCTCCGGCCGCCATATCGAATTGCCTCTTCGGCGAAGGAGCCTGCTCGCGCTGCTCGCTCTCAGGTCCGGAACCATGGTGACCGCCGATGGACTCTCCGAGGCCCTGTGGGGAGAAGGCGTGCCGCGGACGGCCCTCAGGACCCTCCACAGCCACATCGCAAAGTTGGGTTCCGCCCTGTCGGGGACGGGCTGCACCCGGTTGATCCGCAGGCGGGATCCCGGCTATCTTCTGCGGCCCGACGTCGTCCGAGTGGATCAGGACCGCTTCGAGGAGCTCAGCGGCAACGCGCGACGCCTCTCGGCGCAGGGCCGGTTCGCCGAGGCCGCGAAGACCTTCGGCGGTGCTCTCGGTCTGTGGCGAGGCGAGGCGATCTCTGACTGCCAGGTCTTCGGCTGGGCTCTGGCAGAGGTCGGCTACCTCCAGGAACTGCGGCTCCAAGCCTACGAGGGGTTCTTCGCAGCCAGGATGGCCGCCGGACTGAAGGACAACGACGTCGGCGAACTCGAGCGGCTGGTGGCCAGGTATCCGCTGCGGGAGCGTCTTTGGGAGCTGCTCATCTCCGCACTGCAGACGAGCGGCCGCACCGGAGACGCCCTCATCGCCTATCAGCGTGCGCGCCGAGGACTCCTGGACGAGCTCGGCCTCGACCCCGGAGCGGGCCTGCGGCAGGTGGAAGCCGGAGTGCTGCAGGGAATCGCCGACCCCAGAGTGCTGCTGCGCCTGACCCGATAGGCACTCATCGCCTGGTGACGCCATTTCGACCTGGACGCCTCCGGTCTGGACACCGCCTTCGACAAGCACTACGCGGCCTAGGTACGGATCTTCCAGCGGCTCGGGCTGCCCGCGATCCTCGTCGACGCCTCCAGCGGCAGCATGGGCGGTTCGGCCTCCACCGAGTTCATGTGCCCCGCCGAGGTCGGCGAAGACCATGGGCAGCTACGGCATCGGTGTCGAACGTTCCATGGCCTCGATCATCGAATGCCACCGTGCAAACGCGGCCTCGCCGAAGGAACCATCGAAAATCACCACCCGCGCCACCGGCGAAACCGTCAAGGTCCCCCTCGACCAGGCCGTCGACCACATGAACGAGCTCCTCAAAACCACGGTTCGAGGCGTTCGATCAGGAGGTGTGTCTCCAGGGCGTTGGTCAGGGGACGAGGTTGTGGCGGTGGGCGTAGACGGCGGCTTGGATGCGGTCGCGGAGTGAGAGTTTGGCGAGGATGCGGGAGACGTGGGTCTTGACCGTTTCTTCGCCGATGGCGAGGGCTTCGGCGATTTCGGGGTTGGTGCGGGCTTCGGCGATGAGGAGGAGGACCTGGTGTTCGCGGGCGGTGAGGCGGGCCAGTTCGCGGGGTGGGGGCGGCATTCGCAGGGCCGCGGTGATGCGGTCGGCGAGACGGCGGGTGGTGAGCGGGTCGAGGGTGGTGTCGCCTCGGGCGGCGGCGCGGACCGCGGTGAGCAGTTCTTCGGGAGGCGAACTTTTCAGGACGAAGCCGTTGGTTCCCGTGCTGAGGGCTTGGTGGACGTAGTCGTCGAGGTCGTAGGTGGTGAGCAGGAGGACGCGGGTGGTGTTGCCCGGGGCGGCGAGGATCGCGCGGGCCGCGGCCAGGCCGTCGAGCTTGGGCATCCGGATGTCGAGGACGGCGACGTCGGGTCGGAGCAGGGCCGTCTGGGTGACGGCGGCGCGGCCGTCGGCCACCTCGGCGACGCATTCGAGGTCGGGCTGGGTGTGGAGGGCCGCGCGCAGGCCGGAACGGAACATGGCGTGGTCGTCGGCGAGCAGGATCCGGATCGTCATTCCTCGTCCCAGGGGTAGGTGACGGCGAGACGCCAGTGGGCGCCGTCCTCGTCCGGTCCGCAGCGGACGGTGCCGCCCAGGAGTTCGACCCGCTGGCGGATGCCGATCAGGCCGCGGCCGGGCGTGTAGGGCTTGCGGAACGGGTTGGTGACGGTCAGTGCGATCCCTTCGGGCCGCTGATGGAGCGCGACCCGGGCGGTTCCGCCGTCGCCGTGCCGGAGGGCGTTGGTGAGGGCTTCCTGGAGGATCCGGTAGAGGGCGATGTCTCGGGATTCGGGCAGTTCGGGCAGCCCGTCGGGGGCGTCCAGGTCGATGTTCAGCCCGGCGGCCCGCACCCGTTCCAGCAGGGAGCTGACGTCGGCCATGCCGGGCTGATGCCGTCCGGGTGATGGGGCCTGGCCGTGCAGGACGTCCAGGAGCCGCCGCAGTTCGGCCTGCGCCGACCGGCTGGCGGTCTCCATCTCCGACACCGAGCGGCGGAGCGGCGCGTCGGCGGGTGAGCCGGCGAGCTCCATCCGGGCGACGCCGGCGTGGATGCCGATCGCGCTCACATGGTGGGAGATCACGTCGTGGAGGTCGCGGGCGATCGCGCGCCGCTCCTCGGCCACGGCGTGGTGGAGCGCGACTCGCTCGTCGTGTTCGCGCCGCTCGGCCAGGACGGCCATCTGTGACAGCCGGTCCTGGTAGGTGGCGTTGAGCCGGCCGCCCAGCCACGGAATCACGGTGATCATCAGGGTGAAGGCGGTGACCGGCACCGGATGGTCCAGCACCCAGTGCGCGTGCCTGACCCGCAGATGGCAGGCCATCGCCGCGGCCGTCACGGCGAACGCGCGCAGGGTCGCGGCCGGGCCGAGCCGTGCACCGGCCAGGAACGCGGCTGTGAGCAGGCCCGCGCTGATGGGCAGCGGGTAGTAGAGGCCGTGCGGCAGCAGGAGCGGAGTCGCGGCCAGCGTGACGGCCTGCAGGATCACGGCCGTCTCGACCGATCGCGGCGGGCCCGCCAGCGCCGCGTCCGCGATCAC
>NZ_BAAGZI010000083.1:0-19331 GCF_054778695.1 Actinocorallia lasiicapitis | reverse complement strand
GCGCCAGGCCACGCCGGCCGTGGCGGCGGCCGTCACGACGGCGTCCACCTCGGCGGCTCCGCTCGACGGCAGGTCGGCGCCGGTGGGCAGCCCGGTCCGCGGGTCGTGGCTGGTGACCGTCATCTCAACTCCAGTGCCGTGTGATGTTGCACAAATCCTGTCATGTGCTTCTGTCACGCGGAACCCTGCGGGACCAAAGGGGCGGGGTTTCCGCCCCTTCCGGTCTCCGTCAGGTACCCGTCAGGGTCAGGACAGCGGCAGCTTCGGCAGGGTCAGGCCGCCCGCGCCGGTGACGGGAGCCGGGGCCGGCGGCAGCTTCGGCAGCGACGACAGCGGCGGGATCGGCGCGGAGGCGTCACGCAGGACGGCCGCGTGGCCGACGATCGCGTCCGAGGCGTTCGTGCCCAGGATGCTGGCGTGGGCGGCGTTCACATAACCGCTGGCGGCCGTCGGGTCGAACTTGTAGTGGCCGGACGCGTCGAGGGTCGGCACGCCGTCGCTGTCGGTGGTGACCTGCTCGTTGGTGCTGGCCAGCGCGATCGCGGGCTGCGAGTAGTCGGCCGGCACGCGGAGCCCGAAGTTGGCCGCCCAGAGCTTCGGAATGTTGATGACCTTCTTGCCGAAGCTGGAGATGTAGCCGCCGGCGGCGCCGCCGTGCAGCTTCACCGGCTGGCCCGGCGCGGTCGCGGCGCTGATCGCGATGGCCTCCAGGTGGATGCCGAACGGCGACAGCGGAACCCCGCCGGTCGGGTTCGGGACGTACGGGGAGCCGACGTCGATCGACGCGCCCTGGGCCTCGGCGTAGGCGCCGCACGGGGTCGGCACGAGCGCCGAGTTCTGCACGCCCGGCTCACCGGGGTAGGCGTGGCCGACGGCGCGCGTGGCGATCGCGGTGCCCTTGCCGAAGCCGTTGAGGTTGATCAGATCGGAGCCGCCGCCCGCGGTCGCCGGGGCCGTCGGCAGGGTCGGGTAGTGCGACTGGAACATCACCGAGTCGGCGGAGCCGCCCAGCCCCTTGACCTGCGCGGCGAACGCCTCGGCGTGGACACAGCCCGCGTTCGGGACGACGACGCCCCAGTCGTCGCTGTCGGGCGTGAACCCCGCGGACGCGGGCGTGGCCAGCCCCGCCACGCAGGCGGCGGCCGCACCCGCGGCCAGCAGCGCGCTGCGGCTCGGAAGTCCGGTGAACCTCATGGTGTACCTCTTCTCGACAGGGAGATCCGTGGGCCCCGCCTCGGCCCGAGGCAGGGCAAGATCATTCTCATGGCGGGGTCATGAGTTCCTGATCGGCGGTGGCCCGGTCTTTGGTAAAACCATCGGAATGATCTCGATGTTCACCGGGGGCCTGTAGATGAAGAACCGCGCCGAACGCCTGCTGGCGGCTGCGACCGTGCTGGCCGTCCTGGGGGCGCAGGCCGCGCCCGCCGAGGCGAAGGCGGGCGGGTTCAAGGTGCTGCTCAAGACGGGGCTGCGCGGTGAGGACTCGCTGACCAAGGTCCTGCTGCCGTCGCGCAGATCCGGCTTCGCCTTCGGCGAGCGGGCCCGCGGCGGCTGGACCGAGCCGCTGATCTACCGGATCTCGCAGGGGAAATGGCGCCGGGCGAAACTGCCGAAGGGCGTCACCGGGACGTTCGGGCAGGCCGACGGGACGTCCGCGCGGAACGTCTGGGCGACCCTGCCGCGCAACGGCCGGCTCCTGCGCCCGCTCCTGCCCGAAGGCAGCGGCCCCGGCGACTGCCCGGACGAGCGGCGGCAGGCCGCCCGAGGCCAGGACCCGCGGACCTACCCGGCCGGAACCTCCAAGGTGCTCCGCTGGAACGGCAAGCGCTGGACCGTCGCCGGAGCGTTCAAGAACGCCTACGTGGAAGCGATCACCACGCTCTCACCGAAGGACGTCTGGGCGTACGGCGCAGACAAGGCGGGCTTCGCCTCCTGGCACTACGACGGCCGGAGCTGGAAACGCGCCGCCACCCCGTTCTACATCGCGAAGGCCGACGCGGTCACCCGGAACCGGATCTGGGGGATGGCGCTCACCAGCGTCATGGACGCCGCCGTCGCCCGCTACGACGGCGCTCAGTGGAAGGACGTCACGCCCGCCGCCGAGCTGCCGAACAGCCCCGTCCCGACCAAGACCACGAAGGGGTTCCGGTCGATGGTCCTCGACGTCTCGGTCGTCGGCGCGACCCCCTGGGTGCAGGCGCTGACCTTCGAGGGCCTGCTCTGCGGCAAGGACGACGGCTACGCCCAGCCGCTGCTCCGCTGGACCGGCAAGGGCTGGCGCGACGAGGCCACCACCCGGACGTCCGAGTGGATCCCGATCGGCCCGGCCACGTCCGACGGCAGGGGCGGGATCATCTACCCGGTGTTCGGCGCGGACAGCGACGAGGAGTGGGATTACGACGTCGCGTTGGTCCGCCGCGCCAAGGCCGGCCGGGTGACGGTCGAGCTCCTGCCCACGGCGTTCACCGACGAATCCGACTTCGCCCTCGCCGCCCAGCCCGCCACCGGCCGCCTCTTCGCCGTCGGCACCCGGGCCGGTGACGGCGTGGTGTGGCGGCGTTAGCCGTGTTCGACTAGAAACTGGACGCGGCCAGCCACCGGTCCAGGACGGCCGGATCGCCGAAGACCGTCAGCCCTTCGGGGGTGCGGCGGCCGAAGGTGAGGTCGAGCAGTTCGGTCAGCGTGCCCTGGACGGCCACCGAGCCCTTGCCGTGGCCGCGATGCCAGGTGAAGCCGTCGCCGGTCAGCTCGATCATCCACTCGCCTTCGGTGTCGGTGGCGTGCAGATGGACGCTCTGCCCGGCCGCGTCCAGGGCCGCGAAACGGGGCTTGGCCAGCCGGAACACGGCGATGTTGCCGAGGAACTCCTCGATGGCGTCGGCGGCGTGGCCCGGCGGGTAGACCGGGGCGGTGCCGCCGGCTCGTTCGGCGTCGCCGCGGTGCACGAGGGTCTCGTGGAACTGGCGCCGCGCCCACCAGCGGACGTGCTGGTCGGAACCCCACGTCCAGCAGTCGGCGTCCGGGTCGGCGGCCCGCAGCGCCGCCACCAGGTCGGCGCCGCCTTCGCGCAGCCAGCCGGGCAGGACGGCCGGATCGGTGGGGATGGCCGGCTGCAGCGACGGGCGCTCCACCGGAGTGGTCCGCACCGTGTGGGCGGCCCAGCGGTGTACATAGCCGACATGCCCGGCCAGGTCGGTGGTCGTCCAGTCGGGGCAGCCCGGCACCGGCGCCTGCGGGTCCGCCGCCGCGACGGCCGACGCCAGCCGTTCGATCTCGTCCTCGAGCAGTGCGCAGTAGTCCGCGTAGGAGGGCTCAGCGTAGGAGAAATCAGCCATGCCGCGACCCTACGCGGACGGCGGGGGCTCCGGCGAGAAACGGGCCAGCAGCTCGGCGACCTCGCCGTAAGGGAGCTGGCCGGGGGCCATCGGCTCGCCGAAGAACGAATAGGTCAACCGGCTGCCGATCAGCGGAAAGAACACGCGGGAAACAGCGCCGTGCGCCCCCATCGCGATCACGATCAAATCGGTGGACGGATTGTCCAGCAGCAGTCCCGCGAGCCGCCGCACGTCCTGCGTGGAATGGGCCATCGCCGACACCTTCACGCAGTCCGCGCCCTTCGCGACGGCCTCGTCGACGATTTTCTGCAGGTCGGCGGTGCCGGGAGTGGCCGTGAAGTCATGGAACGACACGACCACGGGACGTCCGACCGCGTGCGCCGAAGCGATCACCCGGTCGACGATCGACGTGGCGGAGAGTTCGACATCCACCCCGTCGACCAGCGGCAGGATCGCCTCGAACAGTTCGGCGCGTTCCAGCTCGCCGCCCGTCCAGGCGCCGCCCTCTGCGGCCGACCTGATGGTGGCGAGGGTGGTCAGCCCGGCGAATTCCCGGACGGCGTCCAGCACATATGCGGGTTCGGCCGACCCGTATTGGTCGATGCGCAATTCGGCGACGTCAACGCCCTCGGCGCGCGCCCGCGCGGCGTTTTCGGCGGCATTCACCTCGGTGAAACTCACCGCGACCGAAGGAGCCGCGCCCGCCAGCACACCGGCCAATCCCGCTTTTTCCACGGCTCTACTATAGCGGTGGCGAATAGATGATCATTAGGATGCAGCGCATGATCACTCCCCGATCCCTGCGCCGCGTGCTCGCGGCGCTCCCGCTCGCGGCGGCGGTCCTGTTCGCGCCGATCGCCGCGGTGCCGGCCTCGGCCGACACCGTCGGCGTCGTGGTGCCCAAGGACGAGGCGCCGCACGACAACATCCGCGAGTGGTGGTACTACACCGGTCATCTGACCGGGCTCGACTCGTCCGGGAAGATCCACCGCTACGGGTACGAGCTGACGGTGTTCCGTAAGCGGCTCGTCTTCCCGTCCCTGGCGGCCTACCCGGGCAACCTCGCCATCACGGACCTGACGGACGACAAGTTCAAGTGGGAGGCGAGCGTCGCCGTCCAGCCGGACAACCTGCTCGCCGGCGGCGGCTACGACATCACCGTCAACGACTGGAAGACGTCGGGCAAGAACGGCTCGGCCAAGATCGACGCGGCGTTCTCCGACGGCGCCTACAAACTGAAGCTGAACCTGAAGCAGACCAAGCCGCCCGCGCTGCACGGCAACTACAAGGGCGTGAAGGGGCTCGTCGACTACGGCCAGTGGGGCGAGACCTACTACTACTCCTACACCGACCTCGCCACGACGGGTGTCGTCTACGACCACGGCAAGCCCATCGTGGTGGTCGGCGACTCGTGGATGGACCACCAGTGGGGCGATTTCAAGCCCGCTTACGGCGGCTGGGACTGGCACAGCATCAAGCTGGCCAACGGCAGCCAGTACATGGTCTATCTGATCAACGACGGCCACGGGAACGTGGTCCGCACGGTCGCGACCCTGATCCGCCCGAACGGCACCACGGTGAACCTCGACCCGTCGCAGGTCTCCAACGAGGCCCTCGGCTCCTGGACCAGCCCCGTCACCGGCCTCACCTACAGCAGCGGCTGGAAGGTGAAGGTCCCCGGCGGCTCCTTCACGGTCCTCCCCAAGCGCAAGGACCAGGAAGTCGCCTGGCCCGACGCCCCGGGCGGCGGCTACTGGGAAGGCGCCTGCTCCGTCATCGGCACCCTCAACGGCTCCCCCGTAATCGGCCAGGCCTACACCGAGATCACCACCCCCGACCTCGTCTTCTGACCCACCCCACCCCCAGACCGGCCCGCCCCCCGGGCCGGTCTTTCCCTTTCCATGATCGCGTCGAGCTGCGGCAAGACGACCGTTTCAAGCGCCTCAAACCGTCACTCCGCCACGACTCGACACGATCATCACCTCCCGCAGCGGACGCGCCCACCCCCGGCACCCTGGGTATCGTCAGCCGGACAGGGCGCTCACCGGTTCGATCCGGGCGGCCTTGAAGGCCGGGTACACCCCGGCGATGAGCCCTACCGCCAGGCCCAGGACCGGGCCTGCCGCCAGCAGCCAGGGCGGTATCGCGGCGGTCCAGCCATGGGAGAAGGCGACGCCCACCGTCACGTTCAAGCCGGCCATGGTCCCTACGACGCCGCCCGCCAATCCGATCAGACCGGACTCGATCAGGAACTGGGTGAGGACGGCTGGGCGGGAAGCCCCGATCGCCCTGCGCAGACCGATCTCCGAACGGCGCTCCAGAACGGAGACGAGTGTCGTGTTGCCGATTCCGATGGCGCCGACCAGAAGCGAGACCATCGCGAGGAGCAGGAACAGGGCGGACGTCGCGGACTTCACGTTCGCGGCGAGCCGTTTCGGGTCGGAAGGAACCTGGGCCAGCAGCCGGACCGGATTGACGGGATCCAGAGCCAGCCGGGCCTCCGCCCCCACCTGCTGGGCGGCGCCCGGGCGTACCCGGATCGCCACCTGCGGCGCGCCGTACCCGGTCGGATTCGACGCGGCCGTCCAACCGGGGACGATGACCGACAGCGGAACCGGTGAGTCCAGCAGCCGGCTCGTGACGATGCCGAGAACGAGGTGCGGTCGGCCGCTGACATAGACCATGGTGTTCCCGTCGGCCTCCGTGATCCCGAGCGTCTGCGCCGCGACCTCGCCCAGCAACACGACCTGATCGTGACGTTCGTCGTGCCCGAGGTCGAAGGTCCGGCCGGAGAGGGCCTCGATTCTCAGTGCGTCCAGAGCCTCGGGCGACGCGGCGATCACCTGGCTGGCCACCGCCGCGGACGGCACTTTGGCGTTCGCTCTGGAGACCTCGGGAAGATCACCCTTGTGTTCGGCCGTGAATCCGGCGGAGATGACCCCGTTCAGCCTCCGGACTCTGTCCAACGCCGACGCCGATATCTTCTCCCCGTCGTTGAAGCCGACGACGCCCACCTGGGTCGCCTTGAGCGCGTCGAACTGGCCCGAGATCTGTGCGGCGGCCGTCGCGGCGATTCCCAAGGTCGCGACCAGGGCGACTATTCCGAGCATGACGCCCGCCATCGTCAGCAGCGACCGCATCCGGCGTCCCGCCACGGCCTCCAGCGATTCACCCGCCAGATCCCGCCAGAGGCCGAAATCAGGCCAGCGCATTCGGCACCTCGGCCAGAGCCCCGTCACGCACACCCAGGATGTGGTCGCAAGCAGCCGCGACTGCCGGATCATGGGTGACGACGATGACGGCCAGGCCCTCCAGGGCGAGTGCCCTCAGGCTCGCCATGACGGTGGCGGACGTGACGGTGTCCAGATTCCCGGTCGGCTCGTCCGCCAGCAGAAGGACCGGGTGGTGGACGCTGGCCCGTGCGACGGCGACCCGCTGTTTCTCACCGCCGGACAGTGTCGCGGGCAGTGCGTCCAGGCGGTGCCCGAGGCCGACACGGCGCAACGCGTCCTCCGCGATGCGCCGCCTCCGCGCACGGGGGGTACGCGTGTACATCAAGGGCAGCATGACGTTCGCGGTGGTCGTCTTGTGGGAGACCAGATGGAAAGCCTGGAACACGAAACCAATAGATTTCGCCCGAAACCGGGTGCGTTCTCGTTCGGTCATCCGGCCCGTGTCGACGCCTCCGAGGAGCAACCGGCCGCCGGTCGGGCGGTCCAGCAGTCCCAGCAGATTCATCAAGGTCGATTTGCCCGACCCGGAAGGCCCGATCACCGCGACCAGTTCGCCGGACTCGACCTCGAAAGACGCCTCTCGCAACGCCGGAACAGGACCCGCGGGCGACTGGTAGGTGCGTTCCAGCCCTTCCGCCTGGATGATCACGGTCACTGGCGGGAACCCTCCGCCTCAGAGATCTTGACCTGATCGCCGGCCACCAGCTCCGTGGTGCCGAGCGGACGTAGCTGCACCTGCCCGTCCAGGTCGAGCACGGCTTCGACCTCGACCTCGGAGGACTGCCCGTCCTTGATCAAGATCACGACGGTCTTGCCCCCCGGCCTGGTGAAGAGCGCGGACGCGGGTACCACCGGGCCCTTGCGCTCCGCCTGCTGTACGACCACATCGGCGGTGTAGCCCGAGCCGGTACGGGTGAAGTCCCTCCCCAGTGCTTCCAGACGTACCTTGGTCGAACCGGTGTCCGTCGAATCGGACTCGCCGGACTTTCCTTCGCTCTTGCTCGCGGGGAGGACGACCGACCGGACGACGGCCGTTCTCGTGTCGCCGTCCGGGCCCGTCACTCGTGCGCGCTGGCCCGTCTGGATCGAGGGGTCCTCGGTCGTGCACTGCAACCGAACGGTTCCCGTTTCCAGAACGATCTGGCCCTTGGCGAACGACCTGCCGACCTTCGCGGTGAACGTCCCGATCTTCGCCGGTAGCCGGGGTGCCATCATGATCTCCGCTTTGGGCACCATGACCTTGGCCTTGGCACGGGAACGGGCCGCGTCCGGATCCGGGGTGTCCGCGGGCTCGGAGGTCGCGGTGGGGGCGTCGTACCCGAGAGCCTTGTAAAGCTTCTTCACGGCGACGGCTGTCGCGGAGTCGAACTTGCCGGTGACACGTCCGGCGGGCAGCCGGCCCAGGCGCACCAGGGCCAGCTGGAACTGCGTGACCTCCGTGCCCTTCACCCCCATGGTGAGATCCCGGAAGAGCGGAATCCTTCCCTCCAGCGCGATGAGCGGCCGGGAAGCCACCTCCATGACCATGGCGCCTTCGACGACTTCGGCCCCTCGATGGAGGGGCAGCTTGGTGACCATGGGGGAGTCCCCTGACGGGACCGGCAGCATGTACCGAGAACTGCGCCTGCCTTCACAGTCGAGCGGGATGGACTGCGTCAGCCGCTCCCAGCGCACGGCGACGGTGACGACCGAGGGAACAGGGGGTCTGGCCCGCGCCGCCAGCTCTTCCGGCGTGCTGGACTGGGAGGCCACGGCCCACGTTCCGCCGCTGGCCGCCACCGCGGTCATGCCAAGGGCCGGCAGCACCCAGCGGCGTCTCCTGCGGGCACTGCCGGCCGGGCCCTTCAACGTCATCCGCCGCCCGCCAGCAAGCCCTTGGCGCGCGTCAGCGAGTCATCGGTGACCTCCTGGATGGCGGTGACCTGTGATTCGAAGAGCTTCAGCGAGACGGTGAAGTACTTGTCCTCGAGCTCCCGCCGCTGGGTGAGATATCCCGTCGACTGCTCGCACTCGGCGTCAGCGGTCGCCAGCTTGATCTCCTTGCGGCGAGCCTCCGCCTTTCCGAGCGTCCGGTAGTAGGCCTTGCCGGCGTCCCATGCGGATTCCGGGCTCGGTTTCTGGCCGCCCTTCTGCTTGGCCTCGGGAATGAGCAGTTCGGACTCGAGCCCCTTCTTCCCCATGCACGCGGCCCACTTCTCGTTGAGCGTGGTCATCAGCGGGTCGGTCGTGGCACGCTTGATCGCCGCGGTGGTGACGGCGACCGCTCCGTTGCCTCGCGTCCCGAACTTCTCGATGCTGCCGAAGATCTTGATCCGAGACTCCGCGAGGCATCCCTGAGTGGAGAACTCATGGATGGCTCCGTCAGCGGTAGTCACCTTGGCCTGAGGCGCGTTCTCGGGGCCGAAGAAGGCGATACCCCATTGGGCCTTCTTCTCCGGTGACAACCCCTTGGTCGAGCTGGGTCTGCCGTCTCCTGGGCGGTCATCGTCCGAAACACGCTGCTCCGCTCCGTAACCGGAGATCTTCGCGGTGGCGAGCTGCGGGCCGTAACGGGTCTCCAGGCTGGCGAGCACGGGATTCTCGTCCGCGCTCCCCGAGGGGAGCTTGGTGTAGGCGAATCCCTGGCGACTCATGCAGCGTCTGACCAGCTCTTCACCAACGGAGTTGAACGTGGCCTCGCCCTTGAAGAGCGCCCTCACGGACTCTCTGGCCCCAGGGTCGGGCTTGTCGGGCAGAGTCCACTCTCCGGCAGGGCCTGGTGGCGCCGACGCCTTGCCGCCAGGATCTTCGGCCTTCGAACAGCCCGTTCCGAGCAGCAGAAGGAGAGGGACGATGACGAGGGTGGGTCGTACCGCCCGCCGGCCGGAGAGAAGCTCCGGCCGGCGGGCGGACAACCTTGATCGAGAAATCACAGATGAGTCCTACGTGGTTGAACGGGCTCAGCAGACCTGGTTGGAGTAGCGGCCGCGGTTGCTCGTGCTGTGGTTGAAGCCGTTGGCGTTGGTGTGGTTTCCGTCACCGATCCAGCGGATGTTCTCGCCGCGGTAGGCCCAGACCCAGGGGCGGCCGCTGTAGTTGTTGAACTCGTACGTGCAGGCCCACGTCCAGTCCGAGTACCTGTTCTTCCAGGAATCGTCGGTGTTGTTGATGGCCAGGCCGGACCAGGACGAGTTGCTGTCGAAGAGCGACCCCTTGGTGCCGGTGAAGCTCGTGCCCGTCCACACGCAGAAGTAGCCGGTGCTGCAGGCGGTGTCGGCGTGGGCGGCGGTGGTCACGGCGAGCGGTGCGATGGTCGCCGCACCAAGGGTCAGCGCGGCTTTGACGGCCACGCCCTTCATGGAGAACTTCACAATCTCTCGCTCCCTCCTCCGCTCGAGCATGAGCGGAGGAACTTCCTTGGGTTTTGGACGGTCCAGAACCCGTCGGCGTTTTCAAACACCGACCGGGTCTGAATGTGGCAATTTCCCGCAGAGATCGTCAAGCTATCGAATACGGTTCGAACAGTGACAGTTGCTAACTTAAGCAATATTGGTCCACGGTATGGCGGGAATTGCTAATAATCGCCAGAGCGGGGTGCATGGCCGTCGTATCGGCTACGCCGGCTCGGCCGGGGTGGCGAGATAGGCGCATATCCGCTGTTCGGCGTTATCGAGCCGATCTGCCGACTGCGGCGCGCACGCAGAGCGAGGCCCAGATTTCCTGAAGGACGGAGTCGGGCGTCTTCGATCTGAGCGTGGGCCGCATGGCGCCCACGCGAGGGAAGAGGGCCGGCGCCCTGTATCGCGCCTGGTATCTGGCGCGTACCTCATCGGCCGGCCATGCCGACGGATCGGTGAAAGTCGTCGCGAGGCGTGGGCTTCGGCGGTCGAGCACCCGGACGGCGAGAGGCGGCCTTCCCGCTCTCCGCCGCATCTCGACCAGCACGCTCGAGTCGGCGAGCATCATCCCTGGCGGGGGATCGCTCTCCTCTTCCCACGGGAAGATCAGCTCAGCTCCATGATCCGTCATGAGACCCAGTGCTTCGGCGTCCAGTGGAGACCCGGAGATCAGCAGGTCGTGACGGTGCAGCGAGGCCAGTCCGACGGGTGGAGGAGCAAAGTCGGGCGTCGGCAGAATCCTTGCCGCGCAGAGCTCACCGCTGGTCGCCGAGGTCAGCGTCAGAAGATCCACGTTCCTGTCGTGTCCGAAGGCCCGCCTGTTCTGCTCCGTCGAACTGGCCTCGAACGATTCCACGTCGATGGCGAAGGTCCGGCCAGCGGCCCCGGAGTTCCGGCTGCCGGGAGCGTCGATCGATGTTCTTTGAGCGAACACCTCCGCCAGGGGTTCCCAGCCGAGCCGAGCGCGGGCCCTCGATATCGCCGCTGTGCTCGGCTCGGTCCCCGCCGGCGGAAGTGGCTGGACTTGCGCCAGTTCCAGACCGGCGACGGTCAGCCTCCAGACCTCCGCGTAGGCCATCTCCGGATACAGCACCATCACGAGCGAGAAGTAGACGATCACTCGCGCTGACAGCATCCGCTCCCGCCGCTCGACCGCCCCACAGGTCTCGATCGCCCGATCGACCACTTCTGGGGGATAAGCCCCCATCAAAAGCGCCACCCCAGCCCGATCTCCGGCCGCGATATCGGCTCGATGTGTCTCGTGACCCCCGATTCGCATCATGCCGTCATGGTTTCCAGGTGCGCTCAGGAATTTCTACAAAGTAATGAACAACCTTTGGAATGTGACACTGATCACGGAACCATTTCGATTCTCACCATGTGGGAACATCCGCGTAATTTGACTAAATGACTGATGGATTCGCGCATCCTGCGCAATCCGTTCATGAGGCGGATGGGTCGCCCCAGCCCGTTGGCGCGCCGGGGAAAACCTCGCATCACATGTCCTTCCAGAAGCAGATAGGGGGACGCCTACCGCCCTGGACTCGAACGGTCGTCTTGCCCCCCGGGCCGGGGTGGCTCAGTCGAGGGGGCTCTGGATGAAGTGGTGGGTGAGGAGGGTCAGGTAGAGGGCCGCGGTGGAGAGGGTGGTGAGGGAGGCGCCTGCGGCGGAGGTGAGGAGGGGGCCTAGGAGGGGGGCGGGCGCGGGTCGGGGTGGTGGGGTCGTAGAGGGCGGTGAGGGTGGAGCCGACGGGGTGGGGGGAGACGGTGAAGGAGGTGGTGGTGATTCTGGTGCCGTCGGGGGTGTGGAAGGTCAGGACGGGGCGGGAGCGGGTGTGGCGGGAGGTGCGGGAGCCGTACTCGGTGGTGGACAGGGCGGTGACGAGAGCTTCGGCCGGGGAGGCGTGGCGGGTGAAGCGGACGGCGCGCACCGCGCGGGTGGCGCCCCAGAGGGTGATGGCCGTGCCGAGGAGGAGGGAGGACGCGGGCAGGCAGGCGAACCAGAGCATGAAACCTCCTGAAACGGTGGGGACTAGCGTAAAGGGGAGGGGTCGGTAGGGTCGGCGGATGGGGAGTTTGGTGGGTGATGTCGAGGTGGCGGTGCGGGCGGCTAAGGCGGGGGCCGAGGTCGTCGCGGCGGGGCTTGGGGAGCCGCTGGAGCGGGTCGACAAAGGGGGTGGTGACTTCGCTACCGCGACGGATCTCGCTGCTGAGCGGGCGATTCTCGCGGTGCTGCGTGAGGCGCGGCCGGGTGATGCGGTGCTCGGGGAGGAGAGCGGGCGGACGGGCGGGGAGTCGGCACGGACCTGGCTGGTCGATCCGCTGTGCGGAACCCTCAACTACGCCGTCCGTAATCTGCTGGTCGGGGTGAACGTGGCGCTGCGGGACGGCGCGGAGACCGTCGCGGCGGCCGTCGCCGATCCGTTCAGTGGCGAGGTGTTCTGGACGGACGGAACCGCCGTCCACGTCAGAGCCGGGGAAACAGACGAGACGATCAGCCCGTCGGCCGCGTCACGGCTGGTCGATCTGAACCTCGATCCGCCGTTCCCCTCGGCGCCGCGGCTTCGGGTGGCGCGGCTGCTGACCGATCCGCGGTTCGGCGCGGAGTTCCGGCCCCGGGTCGTCTCGACGACGCTCGCGCTCGCCTGGGTCGCGGCCGGACGTCGCGCCGCCTACGTCACCGACGGGCATCCGCTCGACAGCGTGCACTTCGCCGCGGGCATCGCGCTCTGCCAGGCGGCCGGCTGCACCGTCACCGACCTCGACGGCGGCCCGCTCACCCCGGACGCTCCCGGGCTGGTCGCGGCGGCCGATCCCGCCACCCACCGGGCCCTGCTGGAGCTGCTGGCCGGTCAGGTCACCGGGTCGAGCCGGTAGCCGTCCTCGACGATCGCGCGCGCGATCTCGGTGATCTTCGTGTTGGTGCGGCGGGAGTGGGAGCGCAGCAGCTCGAACGCCTCGTTGACGGTCAGCCCGTGCCGCTGGGCGAGCGCGCCCTTGGCCTGCTCGATGAGGATCCGGCTGTTGAGCGCCCCCTGGAGCTGGTTCACGACCTCCTCGGTTCGCCGGATCATCCGCTCGTGCAGGATCCCGATGGTCGCGACGTCCGCGAGGGCCTGGCCGAGCTCCAGCTCGTCGGGCCCGAGTGGCCCCGGCTCCGCGCTGAACAGGTTCATCGCGCCGATGACCTCCTCCCGCAGCCGCATCGGCAACGCGTGCACCGCCCGGAACCCCGACTCCACCGCGGCCGCCGCGAACAGCGGCCACCGCTCGGTGGCGTCCCGCAGGTCGGCGCAGTGCACGGCGACGCCCGACCGGTAGGCGTCCAGGCAGGGGCCCTGCGCGCTCTGGAGCTGGAACAGTTCCAGCAGCCTGGTCTGCTCGCTGGACGCCGACAGCAGATTGAGGGAGCCGTGGTGATCGGCGACGAGCACACCGCACGCCGTGACGTCCAGCAGCTCGACCACGCGCAGCGCGAGCGAGCCGAGGAAGTCGATGACGTCGTAGTCGGCGACCAGGGTGTCCGCGAGTTCCACGAACGTTTCCCTGGTGCGTTTGTCCTGGGCCGGATTCATTGGGCTTCCCCTGTCGTCGGATCGAAGCTGAGGCGTCGTTCGATGACCGCGGCGGCGACGTCGGCGAGCCTGCGGTCGTTGAGGTAGGCGTAGGCGCGCAGCCGGGCCATCGCGTCGGCCACGTCGACGTCGAGCTGGACGCTGACCATTCCGGCGGCCTGGTGCACCCCGGCGCGGCGTTCGACGAACTCGCCGTCGAGGAACCGTTCCGCCGCGGGACTGATCTCACCCCGGTGGTCGAGCACCAGGACGACGAGGGCGTCGGCGTAGGCGAGCAGATCGAGGGTTTCGGCGGCGGTGAACCGTCCGGGCCGGTCGCGGTACAGCTCCAGCGCCCCGATCCGGACGGCGCCGATCCGGATCGGCAGCGCGACCATCGCCCGGACGCCCAGCGCGGTGGCGGCCGGCGCGAACACGGGCCAGCGGGCGCCGGCCTCGACGGCGGCGACGTCGTCGATCATGACGAGCCGGTCGTCGGCGAGCGCGTCGAGGGAGGGGCCTTCGCCGAGCGTGTACTGGAGGTCGGCGAGTTCGGCGCCGCGGGAGTCGCCGGTGAACACGGGCTCGTTCTGGCCGTCCCGGCTGAGGGTCAGGACCGCTCCGGCCGCCCCGATCCGGTCGGCGCAGGCGAGGCAGGCGTGGGCGAGGGACACCGGCTCCCCGTCGGCCTTCGCCCGGTCGCTGATCGACGCCCAGACCTGCGCCATCCGCGATTCAGTCATCGCACCGGCCCGCTGCCGCCGGGAGCATGGTCTTCCCCTCCGTCGTGCAAGATCGGTCTCGGCCGGACGGCCGGGTTCTGCGAGCGTAGTGGGCGTGAAGCCGCAGTGCCGGGCGTGTCGCCGCCCCGACCGGAGCCGGTCGGGGCGGGAGGTCCCGCGAGGGAAGAGATCGTGGCTGGGGGGGTAGCACGATCCCCGCCCTCGCGGGGTGCCCGCCCGCGCTACGGCTCCCGTCGCGGACGGACGACTTCGGTGCCCCCGGTACGGCCGGCACCGTCCCACCGAAGCAGGCTTACCTCTGGCGGGAAGTCCAGCTCACGCCGGTGCGCTCAGACATTGTGGCCTCCACGGTTCCGAGGGGAAGGCGCCGGGGGCTGGAGCGTCTGCACCCGATGCTACCTCCGAAAACGTCCGGTGGGCTGGCCGAAGTCAGCCGGTTCTCCGAGGACCCCTCATGTTCTGGCCGACCTGTTTGCCGATCCGCTGGAAGGGCCGTTCGACCCAGCGCTGGGTTGCGGTGGCGGCAGCGATCAGCACGGCGAGGTAGGCGGCGAACCGGAGCCAGTCGTCGTGCAGCGGGTCCTGGAGGACGTGGCTGTGCAGGCTCAGCAGGATCGGGTGGATCAGGTAGACCGAGTAGCTGATCACGCCGAGGAACATCAGCCACCGGGGCGGGGTGCGGTGCCGGAGCGCGAACGCGACGCCGAACGTCACGGCCGTCGCGGCGACGGTCAGCGCCCAGACCCGCGGGTAGTACCGCTCCTCGGGGAAGATCCCGGGGATGTGCCAGAGCCCGGATCCGGCGACGCCGATCCCGACGGCGGCGGCCGTCAGCCACGCGGTCCGTGCCTTGATCCGGCCCTGCTCCGCGTGGTGGACGACGGTGCCGAGGAACATCACGGCGGGGATCGCCATCGACTGCCATGCCTCGGACCTGCTGTTGAACACCAGCAGCACGAGCGCCGTCGCCGCCCCGGTCCACGCCGTGACGGTCCGCACCCTGGCGCTGCCGCTCCACGCCCCCGCCACCGCGACGACGAGCAGCACGGTCGCGACCGCGATCACATGGCCGCGTCCGAGGTGGTTGCCGAGGCTCTGCCACGTCAGGAATCCGCCGAGCCCGAGGCTGAGCCCGGTGAACGCCAGCGCCGCGGGGACGGGCCTGCCGTGCAGGTTGACGGTGAACAGCGCCGCGACGAACAGGTAGAAACCCATCTCGTAGCCGAGGGTCCAGAGCGCGCCGATCGCGCTGGGCACGCCCAGCAGATCCTGCATCATCGTGAGATGGGCGGTGACGGCCGTCACGGGCGACATGCCGTCGAGGCCGTCGGCCCAGGGCACCGCGCCGACGAGCGCCAGCACCGCGATGACGGCGAGCACGAACACCAGCAGCGGGTAGATCCGGAAGAACCGGCCGGTCCAGAACCGGGGCAGGCTCCCGCTCCGCTCCAGCGACGCCGGGATGATGTACCCGCTGACCAGGAAGAAGACCAGCACGCCGTAGGTTCCGGGGTTCACCCATTCCAGGGGCGTCACCCGGCTGTCCTTCAGGAACGACGACCCGCCGTGCTGCACCGCGACGACCAGTGCCCCGATCCCGCGCAGCGCGTCGAGCCAGCCGAGCCGTCCGGGGGCAGCGGGTCTTGGCGCGCGCTCACGCTCCCTGACGTCGACCGTTCCGCCGCTTCGCGCTTCGCTCACTCCGTGCACCGCCCGATCCTAAGGGCCTCATCCCCGGCCCCGTCGACCCGCTCATTGTTCGCCTTCACGGCCGACCGGTTACCCGTTTTGCTGTAAAGAACACCGGTTTGCCTTGTGCGGTGAGGGTCTTGCGCGGGAACGCGAAGGGCCCCGGATCCTGGCCGGGATCCGGGGCCCTTCCTTCGCTGACGGGGTGTCAGACGGTGGTGCGCCGCGAGGGCGCGTCAAGCGAGGTGCCTAGGCGGTGGTGCGGCCACGGACGATCATGCGACGGGTGCCGAAGGCGCCGATCGCGAGGACGGCGAGACCGCCGGCGGCGACGGCGACCGAGGAGGACACCATCGAGACGGGCAGCAGGGCCGGGCCACAGGTGGCGGAGGAGATGATGATGTTGCCACCGCCCGGGCCGAGCAGCGACAGGTGGGCCGCGTTGACGGTGAGGCTGCCGTCAGGGTTGTTGATCTGCTCGTTCAGCGTGAGCGTGAGGACGCCCGGGATGCCGACGACCGTGTTGGGCGCCGGGTTCGCCGCGAGGACGATCGGCGGGGTCAGCGGCAGGACGTCGTTGAGGACACCGTTCGCGACGGTCGCGGAGCCGGTCGGCGCCTGGCCGGGCGTCGCGGTGCAGGTCGCGGTGATGGCGCTGGCGCTCAGGGTCGCGAGACCGGCCAGGCTGATCGCCAGGTCCTGGGTCTCGGCGAACGCGGTCTCGACACCGGTGCCCGGGTCGGTGGTGGTGGTGGCCTCGATCGTGCCGCTGTTGACCAGCGGGTTGACCGGGATGGTGAGGATGGTCTGGGTCGAGTTGGCTCCGGTGGCCAGCGGGACCGCAGCGAGGGTCGTGCCGAGGGCGCTGATGCTGACGCCGTAGGCCGACAGCGTGGCGGGGTCGGCGATACCAGGCTGCTGCATGCACAGCGCACCAGCACCGGCGATGGCCGTCACCGCAAGAAAACGCTTAGCTCCAGAGAGCACGTGATTCTCCTTTTCGAAGTGGCACTGGTCGCCACTGATTCATTGCGCAGCGTAGGGAAAGCGGGAAGCTGAAGATCAAAGACGCGCTTCCGCCCTGGGCCAGGAGTGGTCCTGGAAGTCGTAAAGTCCGCCGGTGGCCGTCCTGGCGAGGAGCGTGTCGAGGTGTTCGATGATCCGATCAGCGGCCTTTTCGTCACCGAACGGACTGGGCAGCAGCCGGAGCCTTTCGAGCAGCCCGTCGCCCTGGGCGAGGATTTCGGCGACGGCCGAGGCGAGCCCGGCGCCCGCCGGGACGAGCCGCGCGAAGTCGGCGAACGCCTCCGGCCGTTCGGTGGACCTGCGGACGACGATCAGCGGCCGGCCGAGGACCGTGCACTCCTCCTGGATGCCGCCCGAGTCCGACACCAGGACGGCGGCGCGTTCGGCGAGCGCGAGGAACGTGCTGGGCCCGAGCGGTTCGACGACGCGCACCCGCTCCAGCAGCCCGTCGAGCCCCCACCGGGTGATCGCGGCGGCGGTGCGCGGGTGCAGCGGCAGCACGACGGGCAGCTCCAGCGAGCCGAGTTCGCCGAGGATCCGGGCGAGGGTCTGCGGCTCGTCGGTGTTCTCGGGCCGGTGGATGGTGGCCAGCACGTACCGGTCGGCCTCGACCCCGAACCCGGCGCGGATCCCTTCGCGTTCGGCGGCCGGCGGCAGCAGGTCCCGGACGGCTTCGACGACCGTGTTCCCGGTGATGACGACGTGGTCGCCGGTGATCCCTTCGGCGGTGAGGTTGGCGACGCATTCGGGGGTCGGCGCGCACAGCAGGTCGGACAGGTGGTCGGTGAGGATCCGGTTGTGCTCTTCGGGCATGGCCCGGTCGTGGGAGCGCAGCCCCGCCTCGACGTGGACGAGCGGCAGTCCGTGGGCGTTCGCGGCGAGCGCGCCGGCCAGCACGGTGTTGGTGTCGCCCTGCACGATCACGGCGCTGACCTGGTGCGTCGTGAAGATCTCGTCGAGGGCGCGCAGTGCTTCGGCGATCTGCGTGGAGCGGGACTTCCCGCCGACGGCCAGATGCACGTCGGGCGCGCGCAGTCCGGACTGGTCGCAGATCTCCTGCGACATCTCGTGGTCGAAGTGCTGCCCGGTGTGGATCAGCAGCGCCCGCTCCCCGAGCCGCCGGACTATCCCCGCCAGCTTGATGATCTCGGGCCGGGTGCCGTAGACGACCGCGACCCGATCCGCCCGCCCCCCGCCCGCCCGCATTTCCGGAATATCGCCGAGTTCTGCAATTCGATCCATTTCGTCCCCCTGGTGAAAGGTGCTCCGCTTGGTTCGGAGTCTGAATACCGGGAGGGAGGGCCGTGAGGCAATCATGGACGGGTCGTGGTTTCCTCCTTTACTGTTCCTGTCCGATTTCTTGGTCTTGAAAAGGGATGGCATCCGGTTGCGGACTCCCAGTACTTCGCTATTCTCCGCCGAGTAGACGATCATTCCTTAACGGAAGAGAGTGGTTGGGTGTACGGCGGAAAGAAGCCCGTAGTGGCAGCGCTCCCCTTTACCGGCATCGAGTCGATGCAGTTCGCGTTCCTCGCCATCGGTCTGATGGTGGTCGGACTCGTTCTGGTCCGACTTGCGATGGTTAGGCACTCGGGGAATCAGTGAGCTCGTGAAGGGCGTCGGGGAATTAGACCGACGCCCTTCCGTTCGTGTTCCCGCTCTTTGCCCGTCACGAGATAAAAAACAGAAACCGGTGGGTTAGAGGTGACCGCCATTCTGTAGTGACGGGAAAGGTTTGGTGCGCGAACAGGTGAAAAGACGCATAGTGCTCGTAGGGGTCGTGCCGCTCGTCGGCTTGGCTCTCGGCGGAGCGGCTCAGGCCGAGACCGCCGTTGCGAACAACCGGGCCGCCGCGAACAGTTCGGACTGCGCGGCGGTGACCTCGACGCCCACGGCAGCGGTGACGGAGCTCCCCGTCAAGGTCTCCGTTCAGGCGACCAGGAGCGACAAGACCGTGCAGTACCGGATCGCCGCGGAGAACCGCGGGAAGCGTCCGGTCAGCGATGTGGTGGTCACGGCCCGCATCGTCTGCGCGACGGAGAACCCAGTGATCCTCACGGCCCCTTCGGCCGACCAGGGCGAGATCAGCGGTGTGGGCGACCTGATCGTTTGGACGCTCGACCTCGCGGGACGGTCCGCTTCGGCCGCGGTGGCCGACTTCTCCGCCCCCGCCCCCGGCGGACGCCAGGTGGCGGCGGTGAGCGCGGCTGATTCCAACTGCCCCGCCGACCGGGCGCTCGACCCGGCCTGTATCGCGGCCGTCGACATCGAACCGTCCGCGACGCCCACCCCCACCCCCACGTCGACCCCGACGCCGAGCTCCACGAGCCCGAAGCCGAAGCCGACGCCGACCAAGCCCGCGCCGGCCAGGCCC
>NZ_BAAGZI010000082.1:0-19577 GCF_054778695.1 Actinocorallia lasiicapitis | reverse complement strand
CCGCGGCCACGGCCGCGCCCTGGTCACGGCGCTCGGCGACGCCCGTATCTGGGCCCACGGCGATCTTCCCGCGGCTGCGGCGCTGGCCGCCGCGCTGGGTTTGGCGCGCGTCCGGGCCTTGTTCCAGCTCCGGCGTCCTCTGAACGACTCGCTGCCGGTGAACCGGATTCACGCGGGTTTCGCGATCCGGACGTTCGAGCCGTCGGACGCCGAGGCGTGGCTGCGCCTCAACCGCGTCGCGTTCGCCGACCATCCCGAGCAGGGCCAGTGGACGATCGACGATCTCCGGCACCGCATGGACGAGCCGTGGTTCGACCCGTCCGGTTTCTTCCTCGCCACCAAGGGCGACCGCCTCGTCGGCTTCCACTGGACGAAAACCCACCCCGACGGCCTGGGCGAGGTCTACGTGGTCGGTGTCGACCCGTCCATCCAGGGCGTTGGCCTGGGCCGCACCCTGACCCTCGCCGGCCTCCACCACCTCCGCGACCGCGGCCTCCCCACCGTCCTCCTCTACGTCGACGAATCCAACACCAGCGCCGTCCGCCTCTACGAATCCCTGGGCTTCACCCGCCACCAAACCGACGTCATGTACGCCCCCACCCCCTCCTGACCCAGCCGAAGACACGCCGACCCCTCCCGACCGGTTCCGGGACATGGGCGCTCCGCTGGCGAACGCCGGCGAGTTCGTCACCGCCCCCGCACCCTGATCGATCCGTCAGGGCTGGGTGAGTTCGGCGAAGGGCAGGGGGCAGCATGGCTGGTGGGCGCAGGCCATCAGGTCGTCGCAGCCCGCGTTGATCGCGTCGGTCAAGGCGGTGCGGATGATCTTCAGGTCGGTGATGCGGCGCTCGACTTCGATCAGTTTCCGGCGTGCTCGTTGCCGGAGGCCCGTGTCGTGCCGGTGCCGGGCGGCTTCCAGCAGGTCGGCGACTTCGTCCAGGGTGAACCCGAGCCGCTGCGCCGTCTTGATCACCCGCAGGACGGTGACGGTTTCCTCGGGGTAGAGGCGGTGCCCGCCCAGGGTCCGTTCCGGCTCGGCGATCAGTCCTCGCCGCTCGTAGTAGCGCAGGGTCTGCCGGTTCACCCCGGCCGCGTCGGCGACCTGCTTGGACCGCAAGCCGTCGTATCCGCCACTCACCTGGCCCACCCCCGGGCGACGTCCTCCGGCGACGCGTTCCGCTCGGCCAACGCCTGCATCCCGTCCAACGTCGCCCCGGCCCCGTCCGGCGCGCTCACCTCGACCACCAGCCCGCCCTCCGCCCGCCCGTATCCGAACTCGAGAAACGCACAGCACCGCTCCTCCCGGGCGAACAGCTCCCGAACGACCGCTTCGCGAGCAGCGTCAGCATCAAAGATCAACCGAAGCCGCAGCGGCTCCCGCTCAACCCCCGTCAGCCCCTCAGCGAACAGCCCCTTGAACTCCTCCAACCGCGCCACCACCCCGCCGGACGACAGCGCGCACATGATCGGAACCTCAGCCATCGGGCCTCCCTCACGTCCGTCACCTCGACCGTAAGCCCGTACCCCGGTACAGCCCGCAAGCCGTCCAGACAGAAACCCACGACCAGAATGACGAAGGAGCGGTATCAGACAATGCTCCCGTCGGGCTTGACAGTGAAACCGCCGGTCAAGGGCGAGATGGAGATGCGAAGGCTCCATTCGACCGTCACGAAAAGGACGAGATCTCCGGACGGCCCACCCTCCACAGCAAAACTGCTGACCGTGTAGGAATTTCCGTTCCGAACGACCTCTTCATAGCAACTCGGCCGATCCAGCATAGACAGGATCGCGCGATAACCTTTACCCTCCCACTCTTTGAGCTTCTCTTCCAGGACATCCTGAGCGACCGTATTCTGTTCAGACCTTGCCATCATCAGATCCTCTTAAGACTTCTGCACCAGGAAGGCACGGGCCGCCAATGACGAACCCAAGAGACCGCAGCGCGGAGACTGATACCGCAACCGACAACCGGACAGCCGCACAACTCATGGTCGAGGCAGTCCACGATTTCGATCTCGACCTGTCCACCGAGGGCCTACGAGGAGCCTGGCGCTGACAGGCCGACGGCGAAAGCCATGAGACGAGTCGACGTAGGGGTCAGCCGGACGGGCATGGAAGCATATGTCCCTCGGCGAACGGTTTAGTATGGTGCATATTCCATCATTTCCCTACGGATCCTCCTCGGGATAATGTGATGATAGCTACCAGTGATCAAAGAGTCGCCCATGTCTAGACGGAACGAAGATCCGAATACCGAAAGAGTCTCCACCAATCCACCCGCCACGATTCCACCGACAACACTAGCCAGGTGCCCGAGATCCGCCGGCCCAAGCTCCACCCGAGATTCAGCACCAAATGAGACAACTATTTCATGCGAGCTCCAGTAAACCAAGATGCGTGATGCGTTTGGATTCACCGGGACAACGCGAACCATACCCGAACACTCCACATCCGGGTGGCTCTCAACAATCGCCCCATTGATCCCTCGAACGATTTCTTGAACCCCTGCCTCGATCCCACTCATTCCGGACTACCTTCATAGCAAACTCGACTGATCCAGCACAGATAGGATCGCACAATAGCCCGATGGTGAACTCAAGAGACCGCAGCGCGGAGACCGATACCGCAATCGACAACCGGACGGCTGCACAACTCATGGTCGGACAGTCCATGAGTTCGATCTTGACCTGTCCACCGACGGACTGCGCGGAGCCTGGCGCTGAGTGCCCCTGCCGACGGTGAAGGGTGCGATGGGGATCAGTCGATGTGAGGTGGGTGGCCGGAGAGGCCGTGGGTGATTCTGCGGTGGAGGGCGGGGTGGATGTCGTAGTCGGGCAGGTGTTCGGGGTCTACCCAGCGGACGTCGGAGGCCTCAGCGGGGTCGGGGGCGAGGTCGTGGGTGAGGGGACGGGCGTGGAGACAGACGTTCACGGGCTGGCGGACTTCGTCGATCTTGCCGTGCTTCTCGTAGACGATCACGTGGTCGGGGGTGGTGAAGACCCCGACGAGGCCCGTGATCTCGACGTCGATCCCGGTCTCCTCACGGCACTCGCGGACGGCACACTCAGTGATCGTCTCGCCTTTCTTGAGGCCGCCGGTGGGGATGGTCCACAGCCCGTTGTCGGTCCTGCGCAGCAGCAACAGCCGCCCCAGCTCGTCACGGACGATGACACTCGCGGACGGTTTTCGCGAGGTCGGCTCCGGCGCGTCCGGATCCTGCCAGTAGTCGATCCTGCGCGTGTTCGTCGACGTCAACGCCCCTCCTCTTGCAAGGCGTCCGCACTGGTCCTCGTGACGCACGGCGAGTGGCTCGCCCGCCGCCTGACCGGGACGGCTGCCGGTTCTGCCGTGTGCTGATCCAGTGGGTGGCCGCCGAGTGGCGGCACGGCGTCGGGCAGCGTGGTGGTCATCGTGGCCCTTCCTGGTCGGTGACGGGCGGGATCGTGTGAGTCCATGAGCCCCGGCGGAGGGTGAGGCGGCCGTCGGGGGTGATGGTGGCGGCGGCGCCTCGCCAGGGCAGCGACCCGTCGCCGATCCACCGCCAGCGCAGCTCGTCGAGGGTGTGCCAGAGGTTCTGCGGGCCTCCGGCGATGATGCGGGTTTCCCTGCGGCCGGTCTCGGTGTGGCCGACGGACCATGACCCGTCGGGGTGGGCGAGGATCAGGGAGCGGCGACCGTCGGTGGCGTCGCGGTCGAGGTAGTGCCACTCGATTCCTGGGATCTCCAGGGCGAGCATCGTGGCGAGCTCCCATGCGTCATCGAGGCTGACGACGGGCAGGGATGACGTCGACGGCGCGCCGTCCCACGCGTCCAGGAAGGTCTTCACGGCGTGGTCGTCGGCCAGGACGACGGCCGGGTAGTCGCCGGGCTGCCGGCGCGCGGTCATGAAACCGGCCCAGTCCCGCTCCACCCAGCCGACCGCTCCCCCGTCCTCGATGCGGTTGCCGGTGAGGATGATCGAGGTGTTCGCCAGGGTGGTGACGAACCGGCCGCCCGGCCGCAACATCCGTAGCCAGGACTCGGGGATGCCGGGGACGGAGAACGTGGCCACGAGCAGGTCGAAGCTGCCGGGCAGATCGTCCAGACCGTCGACGGCCAGGACTTCGGGGTGCAGGCGGGCTTCGCGGAGCCGTTCGGCCGCGACGGTGACGAGGCCGGGGTCGACGTCGACGCTCACGACATGGTCGTCGCCGAACACCGTGGCCAGCAACGCGGCCCCGTAGCCGGAGCCGGTGCCGAGATCGAGGACGTCGAGGCCTTTCAGGCCGGCCCGGTCGGCGGCCATGTGCCGATACATCTGGATGAGGACGACCGGCATGGACGCGCTGGAGGTCGGCCGCCCGACCTTGAGAAGCGTGCCGTCGGGGGTGGTGTCGGCGTGCTGCCCGGACATCTGGGTGACCAGGCTCCGGCGGGCGGCGTAGGCGGCGTCCCGCCAGGCGGCTTCGTCGGCCGCGCCCTCGCGGCGTGCCCATCCTTCAGCGGTGGGCTCCCACCACGTGGGGACGAAGACGTGGCGGGGGACAGCGGCGATCGCCGGCCTCCACACCGAGCCGGGGAGGGTGACCTGCTCGGACAGCCGCAGCGCAGCTTTCTGCCACTCCATCAGACGGCCGGGTTGCAGTCGTTGCTGTCGGCCGGCGGGCAGCCCTGGGCGGCCTGGGGCCGTTCGACGGCCTCCAGGGTCTGCTCCCACAGCGTGCTGTGCAGGAGCCGGGCGAGACCGTGGTCACGGACGTCACCGGCCTTGAGGTGGCGGCCGCCGAGCACGCACGGCATGAGCTTGCCGTCGGTGTCGATGGCCAGACGGCCGATCCCGCACATTCCGCACGACGGGGACGCGACGCCCGCGACGTTGCGGGAGGCGCGGCCGACGTCCCGGACGGAGCCGATCCGCACGTCGGTCAGGCCGAGCGCGCGTAGCTGCTCGGCGGCGGCAACGGCGTCCTGGCCGTAGTCGACTACGCGGCCCCGGACGGTGATTCCTCGGGCCACCGCTTCCTTGATCCCTGCCAGGGTCGCGGCGTGGCTGCCCGGGGTGCGGGTGATCGCGTCGTGGACGGCGGGATCGGTGGAATACCAGGACGTCGCCAGGCTCACCTCAGGATGGATCAGGTACGGCCACAGGGCGTCCGGGACGTCCGCGAGGTGGGAGAACACGATCACGCGGCGGCCGCGGATCAGCGCCCGCTGGATCATCAGCCCCAGATCGGGGTGGCTGGTCGGCTCTCCGCCGATCAGCTGGATCGTCCCGATCCCCAGGTCGGCGGCCTCGTCGATGACGGTCAGCCAGTCCGAGGTCTTCATGCCGCCGGTCCCGGCGCGGGGCCCGGAGTTGTTGTAGCAGCCGGTGCATCGGAGCTCGCAGGTCCGGGTGATCTCCAGCTCGGCCATCCAGTCCGCGAAGGACTCGACCGGCCGCTCCTCCATGATCGTCACACATGCTCCTCTGTCAGGTCGTGGTGCTGGGTGTCTTGACCGTGCGGGCGGCGCGCGTCCCGTCCGGTCTCATCGTCGCCTGCTTGCGAGGGTGGCGATCCGGATGCCGCGTGCCAATGCCGGACAGGGCAAGGCCGGCGGCGATCAGAAATGCCAAAGTGGCGTATCCGCCTTGTCAGGGCCGGTCTACGGTGGTGCAGGACCTCCGGACCGGCCCGTGTGAGCGAGCCTCCTACGAGAGCGGGGATCGTGGTGGGAACGCAGGGGCCCGTCTGTCCGGCGTGCCGTTACACCCGCCTCAGTCGCTACAACCCTGATCCGCTGTGCGGGCCGTGCATGACGGCGTCGCGGTCGACGGTGGGCGCCACGCCTCTGAGCATGTGGGATTCCGAGCCGCTCCGGCGCGCGCTCGCCCGCGCCGACATGGGCGCGGTGGTGGCCGTCCTGCGTGGGGCGACCGGCCTGTCCCAGCTGCAGTTCGGCGAACTCCTCGGCTGGTCGCAGACCATGGTGTACCGGATCGAGCGCGGAGAACGGAGAACCGCCAACGACATCGGGCAGATTCTGGGAATGTTCGATGCGTTGGGGATGCCGCGCGAAGCGCTGTTCCCGCTGGTTCTGGGGCGGGTCGACGTCGCGGTGGACTCCGACGAAGAGGTCGCGTTCTGGGGAACGGGAGTCAGCGAAGACGTGGACCGGCGCCACTTCAACCGGCTCATGGTCGGCACGGCGGTCGGGGTGATGATCCCCGCGCCTGAGCGTGTCGACCGCGGGCACGTCCGCTACCTGCACTCGTGCCTGGACCAGCTACGCGCCCGGGACCGGGCGGCCGGTGGCGGCGGCCTGCTGGCCGAGGCGGTCAGGGTCTACGAACGGGCCCGGCTGATGCTGGATGAAAGCGCCGAACGCGCCGCGGAAGCCGCCCGCCACGACCCCTCCCCGACGCTCCACGCGCTCATCGCGCTCCGCCAGGCCCTCGCCTACGCAGCCCTCGACGACGAGTTCGCGTTCCGATCCTCGATCAACCAGGCCCGCCGCGAACTCGACCGCGGCCGCCGGGCGGACGAGCTGCCCTGGACCGCGTTCGTGTCCCACTCCGAGATCACCGGCTACGAGGCCATGGGCGCGATGCTGCTCGATTCCCCGGCCAAGGCGGCCGAGCTGTACCAGGTCGTCCTCAACGACCCCGCGCGCTCTCCCCGCGACCGCGCCTACTACCGGGCCTGCCTCTCAGGTGCGCTCGCCCAATCCGGCGACCAGGGCGCGGCCGTCAGCGAAGCACTGACCGTGCTACCCGAGCTCCATGGGCGGGGCCTGACCTCCGTGCGCGTCCTGCAGGCCCTCGACCCCGTCCGCAAGGCGATGCCGGACGGCGACGCCTTCACCGTCCGGTACGACGCCGCCGCGAAGGCCCTCGCCGCCGCGACCGCGTGACAATGAGGGCATGAGCGACCTGTTGTTCCGCCGCTACGACGCGGCAGGCGCCCGCGCCCAACGCGACACCGTCCGGGACATCCACCTCGACGCCTACGCCACGACCGCCGGCACCGACCCGTTCCGCACGTCCGAGGAGTTCATGCGCCGATTCGACCGCTACGCCGGCCGCGACGGCCTGCTCCTGGTCATCGCCTACGACGGCGAAGCCGCGATCGGCCAAGCCTGGGGCTGGCCACTGACCGCGAACTCCGGCTGGTGGACCGGCCTCGCAACCGAACCCGAACCCGGCTTCACCACCGAGAACGGACACCGGACCTTCGCCCTGTCCGAACTCATGGTCCGGCAGGCATGGACCGGGTCGGGCGTCGCCCACGCCCTCCACGACGAACTCCTCCGCGACCGGCCGGAGCAGCGGGCAACACTCCTGGTCCGCCCCGCCAACCCCGCCTACGCGGCCTACGAACGGTGGGGATGGCGGAAGGCCACAGAACTACGACCGAACGTGACCCACGCACCCCTGATGGACGTTCTGATCAAGGACCTCTGAGGGGACGTTGGAAGTGTCGTTCGCCAGTACGGCGACGCATCGGATCGCCGTCCGGAGAGTTGCGTGCCGCTGGGCAGCGGTGCGAACTCGGTGAAAAGCGGGGGTGTGCCGCATACCGTGGGGGTGTCGAGACTGCGTCAGTGAGGCGGGGCCTGTGAACGAGGGCATCTCTGGAATCGGGGACCGGGTGCGGGAGCTGCGCCGGCGTCGCGGGCTCACCCAGGAGGAGCTGGCGGACGTGGCCGGGCTGAGTGTCGCGGTCGTCAAGAAGATCGAGCAGGGCGGCAGCGCCCGCATGGAGACCTACCATCAGCTCGCCCGCGCGCTCAACGTGACGACCGTGTGGTTCGGCGCCGCGGCGTCCCCGGCTCCGGTCGAACCCGCGCGGGACGAGCTCGTCCTCGCCGAGATGCGCCGGGCCATCAGCCCGCCTCTGGGGATTGGCGGTGACCCACTGCGCCCTGTGGGCGGAGAGCAGCAGCCGGATCTGGTCCGGCTGGACCGCGCGATCACCTCGGTCGCGGCGGCTTACTACGCCGACCGGTACGACGACGTCGCTTCGCTGGCCCCCGCCATCATCGACTCGGCCAATCTCCATGTGCGGGAGCTCGACGGATCCGAGCACGACCGGGCCGTGCGGCTGCGCGGCGTCGTGTTGGGCGTCACCGGCCGGTATCTCATCCAGGTCCGTCAGCATGATCTCGCGCAGACCGCGTTGCGGGACTGCCTCCGTGACGCCGTCGCGGTCGGTGACGACTCTCTCGCGGCGGCCGCCGTTTCGTCGCAGGCGTGGTCGCTGCTGCGGCAGGGACGGTTCGCGGAGGTGGAAGATCTCTGTGTCCGTACCGCCGATGAGATCGAGCCCCGCCGGATGCGGGCCGCGACCCCCGACCAGCTCGCCGCGTGGGGTTGGCTGCTGCTGCGCGCCGGAGCCGCGGCGGCCCGCAACAACCGGGTCGAGGAGGCGCGGGAACTCCACTCGGTGGCGCGGGCGGCTGCCGCCCCGCTGCCCGGCGAGATCGACACGGCCGAGAATCTGATGTTCGGCACGGTCACCGTCGATTTGAAGACGATCGAGGCCGAGTTGATCCTGGGGCATCCCGAACGGGCGCTGGAACTGTCGGAACGGATCCCGCCCGAGGTGAGTTCACGACTCCGGACCGGGGTGAACCGCCACGGACTGGACAAGGCCAAGGCGAACCTTCAGGTCGGCAGGCCCGCCGAGGCGCTGGGCATCCTGCAGATGCTCCGCAGGCGCTCCCCGGAATGGCTGCGCTACCAGCAGGCCGCGCGGGACATCACCGAGGACATCATGAACACGCGCAAACGGATGCCGTCACGTGAGCAGCGCGATATGGCGGCCTTTCTGGGCCTTCCGGTGGCCTGACGGCTACGCTCCATAGCCTTCTCGCGGCCGTCCGCCCGAAAGGGCTGCGTAGCGCGCCTGTCACGCGTCGATGACGCTCCGTACCGTCTCGGACAACCCGAAAACCCTAGGGGTCCGAATGGATACCGGCTTGCGCGGCCCATGGCCGACGATCAGCGAAGCGCTCACGGCCGTCTTCGGCGGCGAGTGGGAGATCTGGCGCGACCTGCGAGCCGACGGCTCACACGGCGAGTGGCTCGCCCGCCGCCTGACCGGGACGGCCCGCCCCACGCTGCGTGCCGGCACCATCCACGACCTCGCCGAACAACTGGCAGGTGATCATGGACGCGCACGAAACACCGAACCCCGAGCTGACCCGCCTCGGCATCCGCCACCCAGGCTGGCGGATCCGGCTGACGCGTGATGCTCGGAGCCTGATCGCGACCCGGCTCGATCGTGATCATGTGACGGAGGAGGAGCAGGTCGCCGGGGTGGTGATGACGGTCATCGAGGACAGCCCCGAGCGGCTGAGCGAGGCGTTGGCGCTTCAGGCCGAGGCCGAGGCGACGGTATGACCGGTGATCAGCCGCCCCGCTGCCGGTTCTGCCGGGTGCCGGTCCAGTGGGTGGCCGAATGGTGGGAACACGTGGACGGCACGGTCGCGTGCAACCCCACACAGCGCAGCCATCCGCCGCGCGGCACCAACGCCGCTCCGGAGGAGTCGGTGGATCAGGGTCATGGGTAGTGCGAGCGTGATCATCAGACGGGTCGTCAGCCGCCCTTTGTGTGGTGGCGGGGCCCGCGCTCGCGGTTGGCCGCGACTGCTTACGCTCGACGGCCGCCTTCCGGCCGCGCTGGGATCGTCAGGGATTCAACCAACGTCAGGAGTCCGCCGAGGGCTCCGTGTCCGGAACGGCTTCGCCATGCCGAACGGCTTTTCACCCGGCCAGGACGGGGAGACCCGCGAGCTCGACAGCCTGCGGCTCCTGGCGCTCCCGCAGTCGGTCCGGATGGCCCGACGGCTCGTGACGACGAGACTGGCCCAGCGGGGCCTCGATCACCTGATCGACCAGGTCGCCCTCGTGGTGTCGGGGTACACGACCAACGCGGTGCGCGCTACGGGCCCGGACGAGGCTCCCCAGGGATACGCCGAGCTTCACGCCGCAACGCCGCCGATGCTCACCGTCCGGCTGCGGCTCACGGCCAGCCACTTGATCGCGGAAGTCGGCGACGTGTCGCAGGCGCCTCCGGTCCCGCGCGCTGCCGGGGAGCTCGACGAGGACGGCCGGGGGCTCACGCTGGTCCGCGCGGCCGCCGATCACGTCGGCTACCGCCTGAGCGCCGAGGGGAAGATCGTGTGGGCGGCCTGGCGGCTGGATGCCGCCTCCGCACCGCAACGGCCGGAGGCGCTGAACGCCTGATGCGGCTGCCCGCCCCGGACCAGACCACACAGCCAGCCGCCCGGGTGGCAGACTCGGGCATCTGGTGCGTTCCGTCTTGATTCGGACAGGTGATTTCGGCTTCTGAGTGGCCGAGCTCCCCGGGGTTCGGGGGTGCAGGGGGCTTGGTCCCCTTGCAGGGGCTCGGGGGCCGGGCCCCGATCGGCGGGGCCTTGAGCGGAGCGAAAGACCGCGCTTTTTGAGGAGCGGGCGGGGCGGGCGGCCTATCCTTTGGGCGGGGGGTTTTGGGGTGGTGTGAGCTTGTTCACCTTATGGCAATACCAAATCGAGACATTCTTCCCAGATGTGTTCGATCGTGTTCACGCCCCGTTCATCTGGACCGGTCCGAGTCGTTCACCTGGGCTTCCTACCTTCGGAGCATGACGGTGACCCCATCACCCTGAACAGCCACGGGGACACCGCGCCTACCCAGGAGGAATTCCCCGTGAAGAACGGCATCCGGCTTTCCGCGATCGGCGGCGTCGTGCTCGCCAGCGCGCTCGCCCTCTCCGCGTGCGGCTCGGACGATAACGGCAGCGGCAACACCACTGCCTCGCCCGGCGACGCCAGCTGCGTCAAGGGCACCGTCGCCGCTGCCGGTTCGAGCGCGCAGAAGAACGCCATCGAGTCCTGGACCAACGGCTACGGCGAGAACTGCTCCGGCGCGACCCTGAACTACACCGCCTCCGGCTCCGGCGCGGGCATCCAGGCGTTCACCCAGAAGCAGGCGGCGTTCGCCGGCTCCGACTCGGCGCTGAAGCCCGAAGAGGTCGAGCCGCTGAAGACCCGCTGCGGCGGCAACACCCCGCTGAACCTGCCGATGGTCGTCGGCCCGGTCGGCGTGGTCTACAACCTGAAGGACGTCAAGGACCTCCAGCTGTCCTCCGCGACCCTCGCCAAGATCTTCTCCGGCAAGGTCAAGACCTGGAACGACCCGGCGATCGCCGCCGAGAACAAGGACGCGAAGCTCCCGGCGACCCCGATCAAGCCGGTCTACCGCGCCGACGAGTCGGGCACCACCGACAACTTCACCAAGTTCCTGAACAAGACGGCTCCCGCCGACTGGAAGTGGGAGAAGTCGAAGGTCTGGCCCGCCGACATCGCCGCCGCCGGTCAGGGCGCGCCGAAGTCCGACGGTGTGAGCACCCTGGTCAAGCAGACCGAGGGTTCGATCTCCTACGTCGAGCTGTCGTACGTGACCAACAACCAGCTCTCGGCCGTCAAGGTCAAGAACGGCGCCGGCGAGTACGTGGCCGTCTCCCCCGAGGCCTCCTCCAAGACCATCGAGGGCGCGACCGTCAAGGGCACCGGCAACGACCTGGCCCTCGACATCGACTACACGACCAAGACCCCGGGCGCCTACCCGATCGTCCTGGTCACCTACGAGATCGTCTGCGAGAAGGGCCTGGACAAGGCCGAGGCCGACTTCGTCAAGTCGTTCCTCACCTACACCGCGTCCCCCGCGGGCCAGGAGCAGCTCGTCAAGATCGGCTACGCCCCGGTCCCCGACAGCGTGATCACCAAGGTCCGCGCCTCCGTCGCCGCCCTCTCCTAGTCCGAGCAGAGCGCTGACCGGCCAGAACGACAGTGGCCCCGCCGCCCCACCGGGCGGCGGGGCTACACCCGCTTCCGAATCAAAGGTAAAGAACCCTGAAGGAGGGGTTGGGGTGACCAGCTTCGACGAGGTGAACGCGGCCGCCACAGCGGTGCGCGCGCCGCGTAAGCCCGCGAGCACCGGACGCCAAGGCGACCGGCTGTTCTACGGCGCCTCGCTCGGCTCGGGCGTCTTCGTCCTGGTGATCATGGCCGCGATCGCGACCTTCCTCATCGTGAAGGCGATCCCGGCCCTGCAGGCCAACGACGCGAACTTTCTGACGTCACAGGAGTGGAACCCGAACGCCACCCCGGCGAAGTTCGGGATCGCCCAGCTCGCGTTCGGCACGCTGATGGCGTCGGCGATCGCCCTGATCCTGGCCACCCCGGTCGCGATCGGCATCGCGCTGTTCACCGCGTTCTACGCCCCGCGCAAGATCGCCAGCGCGCTCGGCTACGTGGTGGACCTGCTCGCGGCCGTCCCGTCGATCGTGTACGGGCTCTGGGGCGCGATGTTCTTCGTCACCAAGATGGACGACGTCTCGATCTTCCTCAACGCCCACTTCGGCTGGTTCCCGCTGTTCGGCGGCCCCGCGGAGGACGTCGGCGGGCGCACCCTGTTCACCGCGGGCATCGTGCTGGCCATCATGATCCTGCCGATCATCTCCTCGATCTCCCGCGAGGTGTTCCTGCAGGTACCGCAGGCCAACATGGAGGCGGCGCTCGCCCTCGGCGCGACCCGCTGGGAGATGATCCGGATGGCCGTCCTGCCGTTCGGCCGCTCCGGCATGATCAGCGCGATGATGCTCGGCCTGGGCCGCGCGATGGGCGAGACGATCGCCGTCGCGCTGGTGCTGAGCCTCGCGCCCGGCATCACGCTGCACATCCTCAAGAACGGCGGCAACACCTTCGCCTCCAACATCGCGCTCAGCTTCGCGGAGGCCGGGAAGACCGGCCAGGGCGCGCTGATCGCGTCCGGTCTGGTGCTGTTCGTCATCACCATGCTGATCAACATGGGCGCGCGGGCTGTCGTCGCGCGGCGCAAGGAGTTCGTGTGAGCACCAAGCAGGAGATCCCGTCCCTCGCGCTGCCGCCGGTCTCGGCACGGCGCAAACTCACCGACAAGGCCGTCCACGCCCTCGTCTACGTGTTCTTCGGTCTCGCGCTGATCCCGCTGGTCTCCGTCATCTGGATGGTCGTCAGCAAGGGCATCGGCAAGCTGAACCCGGACTTCCTCAACCACTCCATGAAGGGCGTGGCCGGATTCCAGGAGGGCGGCGGCATCTACCACGCCATCATCGGCACCCTGGAGATCATCGCGATCACCACGGTGCTGGCGGTGCCCGTCGGCATCCTGACCGCCGTCTACCTGGTCGAATACGGCAAGGACGGCCGGCTCGCCAAAGCGATCAGCTTCTTCGTGGACGTCATGACCGGCATCCCGTCGATCATCGCAGGCCTGTTCATCCTGGCCTTCTGGATCCTGACGCTCGGTTTCGAGGCGTCCGGCCTGGCCGGCGCGCTGTCCCTCACCATCCTGATGATCCCGACCGTGGTCAGGTCGGCGGAGGAGATGCTGAAGCTCGTCCCGAACGAGCTGCGTGAGGCGTCCTACGCGCTCGGCGTGCCGCGCTGGCGGACCATCACCAAGGTCGTCCTGCCGACCGCGTTCAGCGGCATGGTCACCGGAATCATGCTGGCCGTCGCGCGCGTTATGGGAGAGACCGCGCCGCTGCTGCTGGTCGTCGGCTTCACCAAGGTGATCAACACCAACGGTTTCTCCGGCGCCATCGGCTCGCTGCCCACCTTCATCTGGGACCAGGCCGGCGACTCCAACGAGTTCGCGCACGAACGGGCCTGGGCCGCCGCCCTCACCCTGATCCTCATCATCATGCTGCTCAACCTCGGTGCCCGGCTCGTCGCCCGCCGAACCAAGATCGGTTAAGGAGTCTCAGTCCCCATGGCGAAGCGCATCGAGGTCTCCGGCCTCAACGCCTACTACGGCAACTTCCTGGCCGTCGAGGACGTGTCGATGACCGTCGAGCCCCGCTCGGTCACCGCGTTCATCGGCCCGTCGGGCTGCGGCAAGTCGACCTTCCTGCGCACCCTCAACCGGATGCACGAGGTGATCCCCGGCGGCCGCGTCGAAGGCAAGGTCCTCCTGGACGACCAGGACCTGTACGACGACAAGGTCGACCCGGTGGCCGTCCGCCGCGTGGTCGGCATGGTGTTCCAGAAGCCGAACCCGTTCCCCACGATGTCGATCTACGAGAACGTCGCGGCGGGTCTCAAGCTCAACGGGATCAAGGCGCGCGGCGAACTCGACGGGATCGTCGAGGAGTCGCTCAAGGGCGCGAACCTGTGGAACGAGGTCAAGGACCGGCTCGCCAAGCCGGGAGCGGGCCTGTCCGGCGGTCAGCAGCAGCGTCTGTGCATCGCGCGCGCCATCGCCGTCCAGCCCCAGGTCCTGCTCATGGACGAGCCGTGCTCCGCCCTGGACCCGATCTCCACCCTCGCCATCGAGGACCTGATCGCCCAGCTCAAGTCGCAGTACACGATCGTGATCGTGACGCACAACATGCAGCAGGCCGCCCGCGTCTCCGACAAGACCGCGTTCTTCAACATCGCGGGCACCGGCAAGCCTGGCAAGCTGATCGAACTGGACGACACGTCCAAGATCTTCACCAACCCCGGCGAGAAGGCCACCGAGGACTACATCACCGGCCGCTTCGGCTGATCCGTCACTTCAGCACCAGGGGCCCGCCTACTCGGCGGGCCCCTTCGCGTTCCAGGTCAACTAGATGCCATGTCGTACGAAAACGTCCGTGTTAGGGGTGTGCGGGAGTTGATCACTGGCAACCATCACTGATGAAGGTTGGTGGACAGCGGGGAAAGCTCCGGTGAAAGTTCGTCATACCGGGCACGACCGCCTACGATCGCCTGCGGATAGTTCCCGCACTAGGAGAAGAACGTGCGCTTGCGTCTCACACCGCGTGAAGACGGCTTCTACGACCTGTTCGCCGACTCGGCGAACAACCTGGTCACCGGAGCCCGCCTGCTCGTGGAGCTCATCAGCGACGGCGCTGACCGAGAGGCCATCGCGGAGAAGATGCGCGCCTGCGAACACGCCGGCGACGAATGTACTCATGCGATCATGCATCGGCTCAACGAGAGCTTCATCACCCCGTTCGACCGGGAGGACATCTACGATCTCGCCTCCCAGCTCGACGACGTCATGGACTACATGGAAGAGGCCGCTGATCTAGTCGTCCTGTACAAGATCGAACGGCTGCCGAAGGACGTCGTGCGCCAGGTCGAGGTGCTGGAACGCGCCGCCGAGCTGACCGCCGAGGCGATGCCGCGACTGAAGACCCTGCGGGAGCTGAACGCGTTCTGGATCGAGATCAACCGTCTCGAGAACCAGGCCGACCAGATCTACCGCAAGCTGCTGGCGCACCTGTTCAGCGGCGAGTACGAGCCCCTTGAAGTCATGAAGCTCAAGGAGATCATCGACCGCCTCGAAGACGCCGCCGACGCGTTCGAGCACGTGGCGAACACCGTCGAGACCATCGCGGTCAAGGAATCATGACCGAGGAAGGCCCGGGGAGCACCGAGCCGGGGAGCGTCAAGGAGCTTCCCCCGCTGGAGAAGCACAAGCAGCCCGAGACGACGCAGAGCAAGCGCACGCTCTACGTCACGGTCAGCGGCGCTGTGGTCACGCTGCTGTCGGCGGGCATCGCCATCGCCATGCTCGGGGTGTCGGCGGAGAGCATCTGGCTGGTGCTCGTCGTCGCCGTCGCGCTCGGGTTCAACTACACCAACGGCTTCCACGACGCCGCCAACGCCATCGCCACCTCGGTGTCGACCCGGGCGCTGACCCCGCGCGCGGCGCTGATCATGGCCGCGGTGATGAACCTGCTCGGCTCGTTCGTGGGCGTCGGCGTCGCCAAGACCATCGCCGACATCCTGCCCACGCTCGAAGGCGTCAGCGGGCTGACGGTCGTGTTCGCGGCGCTGGCGGGCGCGATCGTCTGGAACCTGATCACGTGGTGGTTCGGACTGCCGTCGTCGTCCTCACACGCCCTCATCGGCGGCCTGGTCGGCGCGGGCATCGCCGCCGCCACCACGATCGGCTGGGACAAGGTCGTCGAGAAGGTCATCATCCCGATGATCCTTTCGCCGATCGCCGGGTTCGTCCTCGGCTACCTGGTGATGGTCGCGATCCTGTGGCTGTTCCGGCGGGCCAGACCCGGCAAGGTCAGCCGCGGCTTCCGGATCGCCCAGTCCCTGTCCGCGGCGGCCATGGCATTCGGACACGGCCTCCAGGACGCGCAGAAGACCATGGGCGTCATCGTGCTGGCACTGGTGGCCACCGGCTACCAGACCGACGCCTCGCACGTCCCGCTCTGGGTGACCCTCGTCAGCGCGTTCGTGCTGTCCATGGGCACCTACGCGGGCGGCTGGCGGATCATGCGGACGCTCGGCCGCAAGGTCATCGAACTGGACCCGCCGAAGGGGTTCGCGGCCGAGGCCACGGCCGCCTCCATCCTGTACGTCGCGGCCATCGGCTACCACGCGCCGATCTCCACCACCCACGTGATCTCCTCGGCGATCATGGGTGTGGGGTCGACGCAGCGGCTGTCGGCGGTCCGCTGGGGCATGGCGGGCAACATCCTCATCGCCTGGATCCTGACGCTTCCAGCGGCGGGAGGCATGGCGGCGATCGTGTACTTCGCGTTGAAGATCTTCGGGTTGACGACGCCGTAGGCGCAGCGAAGGGGCCGCTCAGGACGTCCACGTCCCGAGCGGCCCCTTTTCGCCGTCAGACCACAGGCTCCGGACAGACTCCCAGGACGATGTCGATCTCGGCGTCCGTCAGCTGCCGTTCCGCGGTGGCGACCGCGCTCAGCAGCTCCGAGTACAGCTCGATCTCCCCGAGAGCCACGTCATCGTGCAAGCGCCGGTCGAGTTCGGTCAAGCGCATCCGCGTCCACCTCCTCCTTGCAAGAACCCCACACCCAGGGCCAAGGCTACGCCGCGGCCCCGCCGGATCCCATGACCCAAGCGGGCCATTCGATGGCCATCCGTGCTAGTCGTTGCGCTGGGTCTCGTGCAGGTTCCCGAGGATTCTCAGGTTGGACTCCGGCAGGTCGCGGACGGTCAGCCGCGCGACGGTCAGGCCGTCGGCGCCCTGGATCCCGGCGAGCCGGCGGTTCTGGTTGACGACGGTCTCGTCGAACCACTGGCGGACCGTCCTGCCGTAGGCGAAGTCGTCGCCGTCGCGGCCGCGGGCGATCCGCGCCATCAGCTCCGCCCTGACCTCCTCGTCGACCACGTACAGCTTGCTCTCGGCCAGCGCCGAGAACAGCTGGACGAGCTCGCGGTCGGACGGCGGGTCGAAACGGAGCCGCTGGAACGTCGCCGCCACATCCGGATTCGCCCGGAGGAACCTGGACAGATCGCCGCCCGAGATGATCAGCATGAAGGAGTGTTCGCGCATCCCGCGGAACAGCTCCCCCACCACCGACTGGGAGAGGCGGTCCGCGTCCTGGACGAGCAGGATGCCGCCGTCGGCCTGCTGGACCATCCCGGCGACCTTCAGCTCCGTGTCGAGGGCGTCCCGGCCGTTCAGATGCTGCGGACGGCACTGGATCAGATGGCCCGAAGGAAGCAGGCCCAGCGCGCCGAAGATCCCGCCGATCAGGCCGGCCACGGTGCTCTTGCCGGTGCCGGGCGGGCCCTCGAACAGCAGGTTGACGGGGCCCTCCGCCTCGTCGGCGAGCCGCTGGACGTCGGCCTTGACGTCGGGGATGCCGAGCAGGTCGCGCAGGGTCCTCAGATAGCCGTCGACGTCGCCGGCCGGGCGGAGCGACGGCTCGATCGACTCGGCGACGCCCGTCAGATCCTCGGCCCGCACCACGAGACTGTCGCGGGCGCCGCGTCCCAGAGCCCGCTGGCAGGCGCGCTCCAGATACGCCTCGACGAGCCGGGCGCCGGTCAGATCGCCGGGGCCGCGCAGCCGTCCGAGGTCTTCGCGGGCGATCGCCCAGGCGTCGCCGTCGAGCGACGTGCGGCGCTCCTGCGCGAGGACCCCGAGCAGCGTCGACCGCTGCTCGACACCCCGCAGCTCCGGCAGACGGAACACACGGAAGATCTCCTGCAGTTCCGGATGTTCCTGGGCGAACCGCTTGAAAGTTCGCGGATCACAGGTGGCGATCATCGGCGTCCTGGCGCGGCCGCGGACCGTGCGGAGCGTCCGCAGGAACGCCTTCGGATCGGCGGCCTCCAGGATCGCCGCGTCGATCCGCTCCAGCAGGACGGTCTGCCCGCCGGGATCGAACAGCGACGCCAGCCGCTCCAAAGCCAGCCCGCGCAGCTCCTCCGCGTCACTGATCCGGTAGCCGCCGTCGCCGACGATCTGCGCGATCATCCGCCCGAACCGCCGCTGCCCCGTGTGCGCGCCGCCGACGAGCAGCACCGACACCGCCACCGGCCCGTTCCCGGGGGCCATGCCGCCGCCGTCCAGCATCGTGCGGGGCACCCCGCCGACGCCCCGATCCAGGGACGTCGCCCTGACGTCCGGCGCGGTGGGCCCTTCCCCGGCGCCGCGGTCGACCATCGTCGCGAACTCGACGCCCGGCCCGCCCGCCTGCGGCACACGTCCCTGATCCAGCATCGTCGCCTGCTCGACCGGACGGGCTCCCTCACCCCGCGCCTGCGCGAGCGCCTCATTGATCGCACCCTGATCGAGCATGGTCGCCTGCGCGTCCGCCACGAACGGCCGCACCCCGCCATCCCGCCCCTCGGGCCGCTCCGACGCCCGCGCCCCACCGGACTCGGCCAGCGCGTCGCGGACGGCACCACCGTCCAGCATCGTCGCCTGCTCAACCGGCACGGCTCCACTCCCGGCCGCACCACGCGCCTCGGCCAGCGCGTCACGGACGGCACCACCGTCCAGCATGGTCGCCTGCTCGACCGGCGCGGCCGCGCCTCCCGCCGCACGCGCTTCGGCCAGCGCGTCACGAACCGCAGCGCCATCCAGCATCGTCGCCTGCTCGATGGGCACCCCGGATCCGCTGCCTGCCGGGCCCTCCTCCTCAGATGGGCCGCGCCCTTCCGAGTTCTCCGCCTGCCCAGCCGCTTCGGACGCGCTTCGCGCCTGCGCCATCGCGTCCTGCCAGGCCCCGGCGTCGAGCATCGTCGCCGCCCCGGCATTCCCGGCGGGCGGCACATCGGCAGGCGCACTCATCGCCTCAGCCGCCGCCGCCCGCAACCCATCGGAATCCCGAGAAGTCACCTGGGCATCGAACCCGGCCCGACCCGCGCCGTCCTGACCCGCCCGTCCCGGCTGACCGGACACCGCCCCGCGCGAGCCATCACCCGCCTGACCGGCACCCTGCTGCGGCGAGCCCGCCTGCTCGGAACCGAACCCACCAGGCGGCTGGACCATCGTGCGGTCAAGCGGCTGCGGCTGTTGAGCGCCGTCGGCACCTCCCTGGGGACCGCCTGCCTGCTGCTGGGCCGCGGGAGCTTGAGGAGAGGCGAAAGCACCGGGCGGCTGGACCATCGTGCGGTCGAGAGGCTGCGCCTGCTGGGCGCCGTCCGCCGGTCCCTGGAGGCCGCCGGCCTGCTGCTGAGCTGCGGAGGCTTGAGGGGAGGCGAAGCCGCCAGGAGGCTGGATCATGGTGCGGTCGAGGGGCGGGTGGGGGTGGTGGCCGCCTTGGGGGGCGGGGGGGTGGACGAGGGTCTGGTCGTG
>NZ_BAAGZI010000081.1:0-19602 GCF_054778695.1 Actinocorallia lasiicapitis | reverse complement strand
CGCGGCTGGCGGCCCCGGGCGTCGTGGCTGCTGGCGGCCGGGCTGGTCGCGACGGCGGCGTTCGCGGTGCTGCCGCCGGTCGGGTCGTCCGACCATCTGAACTACGCGGCCTACGGGCATATGGCGGCGTCCGGGATCGACCCTTATGTCACCAAGGCGGCCGAGCTGCCGCCGGGCGACGTCTACGGCGACGCCGTCGAGGAGTGGCGGGACACCCCGTCGATCTACGGGCCCATCGTCACGGCGGGGCAGTGGCTGGCCGCCGAGGTCGGCGGCGACTCCGTCCGGACCACGGTGTTCGTGCTGTCGCTGCTCAACGGGCTGGCGTTCGCGCTGGCCGGGCTGGTCCTGTACTTCAGGACCGGTGATCAGGCGGCGCGGCTGCGGAGCGTCCTGCTGTGGACGGCGAACCCGCTGCTGCTGTTCCATCTCGTCTCCGGCGCCCACAACGACGTGTGGGCGGTCGCCGTGGCCGTCATCGCTCTGACGGTCTTCACCCGCGGCGCGTCCAGCCTGTGGCGGACCTTCGGCACCGGGCTCGTCGTCGGCACGGCCGTCGCGATCAAGCTGCCGGCCGGGCTGGTCGGCGGCGGACCCGCCTGGAGCCTCTGGCGGGAGGGCAGGGACCGGCGTTCGCTCGTCGCTCTGTTCGGCGGCGCGGCCCTCGCCGCGGGGACGGCCTTCGCGATCGCCGGGCCGCGCGCCCTCGACCAGGTCGCGAACGCCTCCGACTTCGTCGCGCTCGCCAACCCGTGGCATCTGTTCGGCGGCGCGGGCCACGGCGTGCTGAACCTGAACGTCCCCAAGCCGGTGATCTCGCTGCTCTCCCTGGCCCTGCTGGTCTATCTGGTGAAGCTGCTGGCCAAGGCGCTGCCGCAGGCCGACGACCGCGACGTCCTGCGCGTCTCGGCCGCCCTGGTGCTCGGCTGGCTGTTCGCCGCCGCCTACGTGCTGCCCTGGTACGACGGCCTGGGCTACGCCGTCCTGGCGTTCCTGCCCTGGTCGCGCTTCGACGGGCTGCTCGTGCTCCGCACGACCCTGCTCAGCCTCGGCTACCTGCCCGCCAGGGCCCCCGCCACCTCGGGCCTGCCCGACTCGCTCGGCTGGCTGATCACGGTGCTCAGGGCCGAGATCATGCCTTGTGTGCTGGCTTCGGTGCTGGCTCTGCTGATCTGGACGGCACGGCGACCGGATCCAGCTCCAGCGCCCTGACGCACACCGACAGCACCAGCGGCATCGCCAGCGTGAACACCAGCGCCGGGATCACCACGCCCGAGTCGTTCATCACCATCCCGGCCAGCGCGATGGTCAGCACCGCGAACAGGGCGGGGCGGAGGGTCTCGGTCTGCCGGAACGCGGCGTCGAGGGCGGCGGCACGCCAGGAGTTGGGCCGCGCCAGCACGAAGAACAGGAACAGCAGCGCGCCGACCACGACGATCGTGAACGGCCAGAACTGCAGCATGGAGCCGAACTTGCGGGCGATGACGTCACCGGCGTCACCGCTGACGAGCTGCGCCCAGAACTTCCCGAGATGGGTGGGTGCGGCCCGCCGCGAGTCGAGGAACGCCAGCGCCAGCACGAGCGCCGCGCCCGCGGCGGCGACCAGCGCGAGCCGGGCCGCCGACACCTTCCAACCGGCGAGGAGCAGGGTCAGCACCGCCGTCCCCAGCATGATCGCGATGACGCCGCCGAAGTCACTGCCCCAGCCCGGCATCCCGTCGACGACCATCGCGACCAGCCCGATCACGATCACCACGCCGATCGCGGCGCGCCGCCGTCCGGCCTTGAGCAGGCCCTCGGCCAGCCAGGCCGCCGTCAGCACCGACGCCGTCGCGAACACCGCGAACGCCATGTTGCCGAACCCGTAGAACCGGCCGCCGACCAGCCCGGTGTAGCCCATGAACGCGTTGATCTGCAGCCCGGAGCCGGTGATCGCGTCCAGTCCGAGCACCACGGCCGTCAGCCCGGAGATGACCAGCGCGGGGCCGACGAGGCTCCGCCGCCACGGCCCCGCCAGGGACAGTCCGGTGACGAGCGCCGTGAACAGCACCACGCACGCCACCAGCGCGGGCGCGGGATGCGAGGACCGCCACCACGGGATCAGATTGGCCAGGTAGGTCGCGACGGTCGCCGATCCGCCCGTCAGCGCCACCACCCGGGTGGCGCCCAGGATCCGCTTGCGGTTGAGCGCGCCCCACGCCCCGCGCAGGGTGACGGCCGCGAACGCGTAGATCAGCAACTGGACGGCGAACAGCACCACGAAGAACGCGCCGCTCATCCGCCGGATCGACTGGGCGGCGGCGTCCTGGTCGTCGAGGACCTCGGTCTTCTGGGCGGCGGTGTCGGACGACGGGACGGAAGTCCAGGCGGCGCCGACGGCCTCGGCGGGCTGGGCGATGCCGAGCAGGCTCAGCACGGTGGCCGGGACGTCGGTCAGGGTGACCAGGCCGTCCCTGCGGGTGGCGGAGGACGTCAGATAGCCGTCGCCGAAGCTCGCGGTGCCGATCGCGACGTGCAGATGCGGGGTGCTGGTGGAGTCGGCGAGCCCGGCGACCAGCACCGGGGTGCCCGCGGGGACGCTGCTCAGCACCCGGCCGATCTTCGCGTCGGCGGCGGTGGCCGCCTCGGACCTGGCCTGGTCGCTGACCGGGGCCTGGCTGCCCGAGGAGGTCACCCCGGCCTTGATGTAGGCGGAGAACAGGTCGTCGACGTCCACGACGGTCAGCGCGCACCGGCCCCAGTCGGCGGCCGGGACCTCGGCGGGGGAGGCGGCGAAGTGGTCGACGGAGCCCTGCCTGTCGGCCGCGGCGAGCACCGCGCCCGCCCCGACCGCGTAGGTGCAGCCGCCCGCCGTGTGGACGGCCCCGCCGAGCATCCCCGGCTCCGCCTTGTAGGAGGTGGCGGCGTTGTCCGCGACGATCTGCGGCCAGCCGGGCTCGATCGCGCCGGTTCCGTTCCTGGTGGGCGCGGGCGGCAGCGCGCAACTGCCGTTCGCCAGCTTGGCCCGCTGGCCGGCCGAGAGGGTCAGCCAGCCGTCGATCGTGCAGGTCCGGTCGGTGGTGACCCGGGTGCTCATCGCGGCGGCGCCGTCCTGGCCCGCGAGTTTCCACAGGTTGGGGGTGGCGCGCTCGCGGATGTCGCTCCACTGGAGCCCGGGCACGCCGATCACCACGACCCGCCCCGCCGGTTCAGCGGCCGAGGCAGCCCCCGGCACGCAGAACAGGGCCACGACCACGGCGAACACCGCGCCGACCACCGCCCGCGCGGCGCCCCACGTGCGGGCCACGGAACCTCCAGCGAGAATTTGCGGAAAAGGGAAAATCATCTTGCCCCACACTAAAGTCTGGCAGGGACAGACAGCGGTTCGCGCGGTGGTTCCTGCGGCGGACCAGCGGTCCGCCCCCTGGTTGCGCCAGGATGTCCCCATGGGTGGTTCCGGAAAGCGGGCGCTGGCTAGCGTCCTCGGCTTGATCGTCGCGGTGGGCGCGGTCTTTCCGCTGGCCAAGAGCTGGCTCACCAATCCGGTGGACCAGCGGGTGGTCGATCTCGAGGTGTACCGGATGGCGGGGGTGGCCGCGCAGCGCGGCGCGTCGGTCTACGACTTCGTGACCGATCCGCCGCAGCTCCTGCCGTTCACCTATCCGCCGTTCTCGGCGATCGTGGCGATCCCGCTGGCATGGATGTCGTGGCCGGTCGCGCAACTCGTCATGACGGTCCTGATCTTCCTCGCGCTGGCGGTGGTGGTCTGGTACGCGTTCCGGCCGCTGATCGACCGGTGCGGCGACTGGGCTCCGCTGGCGTGGGGCGTGCTGTTCGCCGTCATGGCGTTCCCGCTGCCGGTCTCCGACCAGATCAGGTTCGGCCAGGTCGATCTGTTCCTGGTGCTGCTCTGCGTCGTGGACTGCGCGACCCCGCGTCCCCGCTGGCCGCGCGGCGTCCTCATCGGCCTCGCGACGGCCGTGAAGCTGGTCCCCGGCGTGTTCCTGATCTATCTGCTGATCACCCGGCGGAAGGAGGCGGCGGGCAACGCCGTGCTGACGGCCGGCGGCGCCACGCTGTTCGCGCTGGCCGCCCTGCCGGAGGACTCGCTCGACTTCTGGTGGCCGTTCGACTTCTGGCACTCCCCGGGCGCGCTGTTCGACAGCACCCGGGTCGGTTTCCCGTGGAACAACTCCAACCAGGCGATGAAGGGGATCGTGCTGCGCATGTGGTGGCCGGACGCGGTCACCACGATCGTCTGGCTGATCTTCCTCGTGATCTTCGCGTACTTCGGCTACAAGTACGCGCGCCGGCTCTCGCTGCTCGCCGACTCCGGCACCCTGGACCGCGCCGACACGTGGAGCGCCGAGATGGGCGGGATCGCGATCACGGGGCTGCTCGCGGTGCTGCTCTCGCCCGTCGCGTGGATCCACCACTTGGCGTGGATCGTCCTGGTCATGGGGGCTTTGGCGGGAGATGCCAGGAACTGGCGGAGGGTGGGCGTCGTGGTCGTCCTCTGGGTGGCCTATTTCCTGCACCTGCCATGGTGGGGCGGAAGCAAACTCGGGCACGGCAACCCCTACCCGGAGCGGTTCCTCGGATGGCTTCTGCAGAACGCTTTCGGGCTGATGGCCATGGCCCTGGTGTTCGTTCTGGGTGTCTGGCTGGTGAAGCAGATGTGTCGGGAAACACCCGAGAGTGTCGGGGATCCTTCTCGCGACGCCGCTGAGCTCGGTACAGTCGCCCCGTGATACTCATCACCGTGGCCGTCGTGGGAGCACTCGCGGGGGTGGCCGGTCTCTCCATGGCGCTGGTCGCGCACAATCGCGTGAGCCAGGTCGTCGAGGAATGCGCCGAAGTCCTGCGCAAGCAGATGCAGGTCGCGACGGGGGTCGACAAACAGGCCCTGCGCGACATGGCGATCGTGCACTACGACGCCCTCAAGGAGATGTCGGGCCAGCTCTCGTTCTCCCTCGCCGTGATCAACGCCGTCGGCGACGGGGTCGTGATCAGCTCCATCAACGGCAGGACCGAGACCCGCACCTACGCCAAGGTCGTCCGGAACGGCAGGGGGGTGCAGATGCTCTCCCCCGAGGAGGAGCAGGCACTGCGCGCCGCCCGGCTCGGCAAGGGACCGACCGTCGACATGGACGACCCGCTCCCCGACTTCGGCCAGGCGACGGTCAGGACCTGACGGCTCGGTTACGCTTGCGTTTCATGGACCGTTACGCCTACCTGGGACCAGAGGGCACCTTCACCGAGGCCGCCCTGCTCACTCTGCCCGCCGCCGCGGCAGCCGAGCGGTTCCCGTTTCCGACGGTCCCCGCCGCCCTCGACGCCGTCCGCTCCGGGGCCGTGGACCGCGCCGTCGTGGCCGTCGAGAACTCGGTCGAGGGCATGGTGCCGACCACCCTGGACGAGCTGGCCACCGGCGAGCCGCTCCAGGTCGTCTCGGAGATCCATCTGCCGGTCGAGTTCGCGCTGCTGGTCAGGCCAGGCACCGAGCTCGCCGACATCAAGACCGTCGCGTCGCATCCGCACGCGCAGCCGCAGTGCCGCCGCTGGCTGGCCGCGCACGTGCCGCAGGCCGAGTGGCGTGCGGCCACCTCCAACGCCGAGGCCGCCCAGCACGTCGCCGACGGCCTGTACGACGCGGCGCTCGCCGGTTCGTTCGCCGCCGCCCGCTACGGGCTGAGCGCGCTGGCCTCGGAGATCCACGATGTGGACGGGGCGGTCACCCGGTTCGTCGAACTGTCCCGGCACGGACGTCCCGCGGAGCCGACCGGCACCGACAAGACGGCCGTCGTCGCGTTCCTGCGCGAGGACCACGCCGGCGCCCTGCTGGAGATCCTGCAGGAGTTCTTCGTCCGCGGCATCAACCTGACCCTGATCCAGTCCCGGCCGACCGGCGCGGGCCTCGGCAACTATCTGTTCTGGATCGAGTTCGAAGGCCATCTGTTCGACGCGCGGGTCGGCGAGGCGATGATGGGGCTCCGCCGGGTCTGCGCCGACGTCCGGTTCATCGGCTCCTACGCGCGGGCCGACAAGGTGGCTCCGCATCCCCGATTCGGCACGTCCGACCAGGACTTCGCCTCCGCCGCGGCCTGGCTCGCGGAGATCCGCGGATGACGATCACCGCCGAGACCCCGGCCGACGCGGCGGGGATCGCCGAGGTCACACGGGCGGCGTTCGCGGCCAACGTGGACCGGCCGTCGCCGGTGGACGAGCTGGGCCGTCCCGTCGAGGTCGGCCTGCTCGACAGGCTGCGCGGCACGGACGCGTGGCTGCCGTCCCTGTCGCTGGTCGCGTGGGACGGCCCCGCGACGGCCGACCGCGAGATGGTCGGCCATGTGCTGGGCACCCGCGCCTGGGTCGGTGACGTCCCCGTGCTCGCCCTCGGCCCGCTGTCGGTGGTGCCGGGCCGGTGGAGGCGGGGGATCGGCACGGCGCTGATCGAGGCGTTCGTGGCGGAGGGCGACCGGCTCGGCGAGCCGCTCGTCGCCCTGCTCGGCGATCCCGCCTACTACGCGAGGGCCGGGTTCGTGGCCGCCGCCGATCTGGGGATCAGCCCGCCGGTCGCGGAGTGGGCGCCGTACTTCCAGGTGCTGCCGCTGCGCTCCTACCGTTCGGAGCTCCGCGGCGAGTTCCGCTACGCCGCGCCGTTCATGGAGCTGTAGCCCGCGGCTCGGGCCGGAAGTTACCGCGCCGTACGATCAGGCCATGACTCTGCGGTGCGACGTCGCGAACGGTGTGGCGACGGTGACGATCGACAATCCGGCCAAACGGAACGCGATGAACGTCGCGATGTGGCTGGCCCTGCCCGAGCTGCTGGCCGGGCTGGCGAAGGACCCGCAGGTGCGGACCCTCGTGCTGACGGGCGCGGGCGAGCACTTCTGCGCCGGGGCCGACATCTCCGAGCTCACCGACATCAACCGGGCGGGCGACGCGAACCTGTCGATGGCCGCCGAGAGTGCGCTCGCGGACTTCCCGAAGCCGACGGTCGCCGTGATCCGCGGGTTCTGTGTGGGCGGCGGCTGCCAGCTCGCCGCCGCCTGCGACCTGCGGATCGCCGACGAGGACGCCCGGTTCGCGATCACCCCGGCGAAGATCGGGATCGTCTATCCGCCGAGCGCGATCCGCCGGCTCGTCGGGCTGGTGGGGCCCGCGTCGGCGAAGTACCTGCTGTACACGGCCGACCTGATCCCGGCCGAGCACGCGGCGCGAATCGGATTTCTCACCGAGACCACGAACCGGCTCGACGAACGGCTCGTCTCACTGCTGGCGACTCTTTCGTCCCGGTCCCAGTTCTCGTTGGAGGCCACGAAGGACATCGTCAACGGGCTGGCGGACGGCACCCTCACCGACGCGCGGACCAGGGCGTGGCTGGACGCGGCGGCCGAAGGCCCCGACGCGGCCGAAGGCGTCACGGCGTTCCTCGAACGTCGCGCGCCGAACTTCACCTGGACCAGGCCGTGACCCGACACCTGAGCGGGCCCAAAGGTTGCACAAGATCTTAAATTCCTAGAAAAACACTGATATAACGGGTGATCGCAACCGCATACGTCTCAAGTGTCCCTAGGGCCACGAACCCCTCGGAGGATTCCGTGCGGAAGATCACCAGCCTCGCCACAGGGTTCGCCCTGCTGGGCGGTCTCGTCTACGCGAGCCCCGCCCTGGCGGCGCCCATCGCCACCAAGGTGACGATCAACGTCAACCACGCTCCCGGCCATATCGGGGACGAGGTCACCATCTACGGCAAGCTGACCAAGGCGAGCGGTGGTGCGCTCAAGGGCCGCCAGCTCCTCATCAACGCGGCCGGCAAGCGCAAGATCGTCACCACCAACGGTGAGGGCGGCTACATCACGGACGTGAAGGTGCCGCACAGCGGCGCGTTCACCGCCGAGTTCCTCGGGGACGACGACGCCAACGAGTCGGCGGCCGCCACCCAGACCTACACGATCCAGTACAAGACGGCGATCTTCCAGCTCGCGGCGAAGCCGAAGCCGGTGGAGCGGAACACGGCCGTCGCGATCACCGGCCGCACCTTCAAGTTCGGTGTGAACGGCGACGCTCAGGAGACCGGCAACGCAGGACTCGACCTCCAGTACTCGACCGACGGCCGGAACTGGAACTACTCCGCCTCCACCACCAGCGACGGCAAGGGCTGGTTCCGCTTCACCCCGATCGCGGGCGCGGACGCCACCTGGCGCGTCATCCTGAAGCCGAACTACACGGCCGACGGCCTGCTGGGCGCCCAGCGCGACATCCGCGTGGACACCCGCTGGAGGACCGGCCTGTCCGCCAAGGTCACGCCGAAGAACCTCCGCAAGGGCAAGAAGGTCACCGTCTACGGCAACCTCACCCACAAGGTCGACGGGATCTGGGGCCCGCTGGGCAAGGTCCGCGTCGCGGTCTACTTCCGCGCCAAGGGCAGCAAGAAGTGGAAGTTCCGCGGCTGGGTGACGGTCGGCGGCAACGGCAAGTACGGCAAGAAGTTCGTCGCGGCCAAGGACGGCTACTGGCGGGTCGCCTTCCACGGCAACGGCGACAACTTCGCCCGCACCTCCGGCGCGACCTATGTGAACGTCCGCTAGCCGGGTTTTTCTCGCCGGAGTTCCGGCAGTTCAGGAGCCGTCCCCGCCCGGGGGCGGCTTCTGTTCTGTAAGGAACCCGAACTTTTTCAGGGTGAGGTGCATCACACGGGGGCAAAACGGACTCGGTAGGAGGCTCCCCGTGAAACACGCACTCCTCTCCGGAACGGTCGCCGTCATGACGGCCGTCCCCCTCCTGGCGGGGCCCGCGCACGCGGACCCGCCTCCCCCGCCCACCGTCGCCCTCACCACCGCCGACACCGTCCGCCACGTCGGCGACAAGGTCCAGATCAAGGGCGCGAACTTCGAGGCCGACCTGCCGATCCGGTTCAAGGTCTGCGGCGACCTCGGCTGCGTCCCCGGCCCGGACACGTCGCTCGCCAAGACCGGCGCCGACGGAGCGTTCGCCGGAGACCTCGTGCTCAGCGGAGTCGCGGGGCCGAACACCTCGGTGCTGCTGCAGCGCTACGACAAGATCGCCAAGGAGTATGTCGACGGGCCGTCCACCGGACGGTTCGAGCTGCGCTACCGGGCGACGCCCGTCGGCGTCACCCCGCCGGACAGCCCCGTCACCAAGAACAGGCTCGTCGTGTTCAAGGGCGCGTTCAGCTACCTCGACCTCAACGTGAAACCCGCCCCCTACCAGGGCAGAGTGGTGCTCTCCAGCTCCACCGACGGCACCACCTGGAAGGCCGCGACGGTCGGCAGGACCGACGAGCACGGACGTTTCTGGCTGTCCGCGCCCGCCACGCAGAAGGCCGCCTGGAAGGTGTCCGTCGACGACGCCGTCACCGACGGCCAGACCGCCGCCGCCCCGGTCGACATCAAGCCCGCCGAGAACGTCGTCGCCACCATCGACCGGCTCACCCCGAGCTCCACCCGGCACCTCGGCGACCACTTCAAGATCACCGGAACCTCGGTCCTGATCTTCCCGAACGGTGTGCGCCGCCCCAACGGCCACGCCGACGTCGAACTGTCCACCTCCCCGGACGGCGCCCGCTGGACCCCGTACGCCAAGACCTCCACCGACGGGCGCGGCAGGTTCCGGTTCAGGGCCGTCGCCAAGGCCGACCTGCACTGGCGGGTGGTCCTGCCCGGCCGCGCCGACGACGAGACCGTCATCATGCCCGTCGACTGCCGGATCTTCATCGACACCAAGGTCGACACCCGGCTCACCGCCGACGCCAGGCCCGAGCCGATCAAGAAGGGCAGGAAGCTGACCGTCAAGGGCAGCCTGCTGACCGAGCACCGGCTGGCCGTCCGGAACGCGCGGATCGCGCTCTGGTTCCGCGCCAAAGGCACCCACAAGTGGCGGTTCGTCGGCTTCGCCACGACCGGGCGGAGAGGTACCTACGCGTTCTCCACCAAGGCCGTCAAAGACGGGTCCTACCAGGCCCGCTACTGGGGCGATCGCGATCACTTCCGCTCCACGAGCGGTTCCGACTACGTGGACGTCAGGTGAGCCGGAGCCACTAGAGTGCAGTCACTCAGCAGCGGCTTTGGAGGTTAATGTGCGGGCTTCGGCACTGGTCATCGCCCTGCTGGCCGGGACGGTCGTGGCGGGGCCCGCACACGCGGCGGGACCGGAGATCTCCGGGTTCACGACCGTCCAGGGGAAGAACGGGTACGTCGCGGTGACGGGACGGATCGTGAACGGCGGCGCGGGCGTGCCCGGGGCGCGGGTCGAGCTGACCTACGTGCCCAAGGGCGCGGCGGGCGACTCGCTGTACACGCCGCTCGTCACCGACCGGCAGGGACGGTTCGCGCTGAAGCGGCTGCTGCCGCACGACGGAAGCTGGACCGCGGCCTACGGCACCGTCAAAAAGAAGATCGTTTCCAACACCAAGTACGTGACGGGCTTCTCCAAGCCGAAAGCCGTGAAGGCCGGCAAGAAGAAGGTGACCGTCAGCGGGATCCTCGTCCAGTACAACGGCTCGCCGATCCAGGCGGGGGCGTGGCACCGGCTGAACGGCAAGGTCACCGTCTGGTTCCGGCCGAAGGGCAAGAAGAAGTTCAAGCGCCAGGCCGTCCTGCACGTCAAGGGGCCGTTCAAGCGGACCTTCGCCGCCGGCGCGGGCACCTGGCGGCTGCGCTACGCGGGTGGCGCCGACTGGCTGCCGTCGGTCAGCGCTGGCATTCCGCGCACCAGTAAGTGACCCGGCCGCCCTGGTCGGCGCCGCTCACCGGTTTTCCACAGCGCAGGCACGGGCTGCCCGAACGCCCGTAGACCCAGAGCGGATCATGCGGCGAGCCCGTCGTGTTGCGGGGCGCGGTCTTCCGGTTGGCCTCCATCAGCCGGGCCGCGATCTCCACCAGCCCCGGCAGATCGGACCTTCCCGCCGGACGCCACGGATGGGTGCCGCCGAGGAACAGGGTCTCGGCCTTGAAGACGTTGCCGATCCCGGCGAGCGCGCGCTGGTCGAGCAGCGCCTCGGCGATCGGCCGGTCCGGCTCCTTCCCCAGGTTGTGGACGGCGAGCTCCGGATCCCAGTCAGGGCCGAGCGGATCAGGCCCGAGATGCCCGACGAGCAGGCCCTCGTCCGCCGGGCGGACCAACCGCAGATCATGCAGCCGGTAGCCGACCGCGCTGCCCGCCTCCACCTCCAGCACCGCCCGGATCTGGTGCGACGGCCCGCGCCAGCGGTCACCGCGCCGGAACAGCCGCCACGACCCGTCCAGCCGCAGATGGCTGTGCAGGGTCACCCCCTCCAACCGGATCAGCAGATGCTTGCCGCGCGGCACCACATCGGTGACGATCCGGCCGTCGAGACGGGTCGTGGCGTACCGCGGCACACGAAGATCGGCGCGGGTCAGCGCGTGCCCCGCGAGCGCCGCGCGAAGCCGTTCCGCCGCCTGGTGAATGCTGTCGCCCTCGGGCATAACTGTGACGATAACCTTGTGTCGTGATCGACCTGCGAGCTCTCCGCGAGAACCCGGACATCCTGCGTGCCTCCCAGCGTGCCAGAGGCGAGGACGAGTCCGTCGTCGACTCCCTGCTCGAACTCGACGAACGGCGCCGCGCGGCGCTGACGGCGTTCGAGCGGCTGCGGGCGGAGCAGAAGGCGTCCGGCAAGCTCGTCTCCAAGGCGCAGGGCGACGAACGTCAGGCGCTGATCGCCCAGGGCAGGGAGCTGGCCCAGCAGGTCAAGGACGCCGAGGCCGCGGCCGACCTGCTCGGCGGCGAGCTCGAAGCGCTGCTCAGGACCGTCCCGAACATCGTCGAAGAGGGCACCCCGCCCGGCGGCGAGCAGGACTACGTCGTCCTGGAGCACATCGGCGACAAGCCCGTCTTCGACTTCGAGCCGCGCGACCACCTCGAACTCGGCGAGAAGCTCGGCGCGATCGACATGGAACGCGGCGCGAAGATCTCCGGCAGCCGGTTCTACTTCCTCACCGGTGTGGGGATGCAGCTCCAGATGGCGCTGCTGAACATGGCGATGGAGCAGGCGATCGAGGCCGGATTCACCGCGATGTACGTCCCGGTGATGGTGAAGCCCGAGACCATGGAGGGCACCGGATTCCTCGGCAACCACTCCTCCGAGGTCTACCACCTGCCCGCCGACGACCTGTACCTCGTCGGGACGTCCGAGGTCGGCCTGGCCGGCTACCACATGGACGAGATCCTCACCGACCTGCCGAAACGGTACGTCGGCTGGTCGAGCTGCTTCCGGCGCGAAGCCGGCTCGTACGGCAAGGACACCCGCGGCATCATCCGCGTCCACCAGTTCGACAAGGTCGAGATGTTCACCTACGTCGACCCGGCCGACGCGGCGGCCGAACACCAGCGGCTCCTCGACTGGGAGAAGGAGATGCTCGTCAAGTGCGAGCTCCCCTTCCGGGTGATCGACACCGCGGCCGGCGACCTCGGCACCAGCGCGGCCCGCAAGTTCGACTGCGAAGCGTGGGTCCCCACCCAGGACGCCTACCGGGAACTCACCTCGACGTCCAACTGCACGACCTTCCAGTCGCGCCGGCTGTCGATCCGCCACAAGGACGCCGAAGGCAAGCCCCAGCCCGTCGCCACCCTCAACGGCACCCTCGCCACCACCCGCTGGATCGTCGCGATCCTGGAGAACCACCAGCAGGCCGACGGCTCCGTCCGCGTCCCGAAGGCCCTCCAGCGCTTCCTCGGCAAGGAAGTGCTCCAGCCCGTCAAGTAGCGGGGTAGAGCCGTTCCAGGATCTGCGCCACGCCGTCCTCGTCATGGGGGGCGGCGTGGTTGGGGACCGCCGCCAGCAGGGACGGGTGGGCGTTGGCCATCGCGTAGGGCAGGCCCGCCCAGGTGAGCATCGGCAGGTCGTTGGGCATGTCGCCGAACGCCACGACGTCGGCCGCGGTCAGGCCGAGCGAGGACGCGTAGTCGGCCAGGCCCGTCGCCTTGGTGACGCCCAGCGCGCTGATCTCCAGCAGGGCCCGGTTCGAGGAGTGCGTGACGGTCGTCAGATCACCGATCTCGCGGGTCGCCAGCTCGGCCAGCTCCGTCGGATCGGCCGTCTGGTGCAGGGCGAGGATCTTGATGGCGGGGTGGAGGAACAGCTCGTCGTCGCCGACCACCCGGCCCTCGACCTTCGCCGGATCCCAGCCGCCGACCCGGAACGGCGCTTCGTACACGAAGCTCGTCGTGTACTCGACCGCGAAATGCAGTTCCGGCACCGCCTGACGGAGCCGCTCCACGACCTTCACGATGGTCTCGACCGCGATCGTCCGTGAGCTGACGACCTGCTCAGCGCCCAGATCGTAGGTGACCGCGCCGTTCGCGCAGATCGCGGTGCCCGTGTGGCCGACCTGCTCGGCGATGTCATGGATCCAGCGCGGCGGCCGGCCCGTGACGATCACGAATCCGGCTCCCGCGGAACGGGCCTGATGGAGTGCGGCGACGGTACGGGGCGAGATCCGGCCGTCCCGGCCGAGGAGAGTGCCGTCGAGGTCTGTGGCGATGAGTTTCGGCATATCGCCCTATAGTCTGCCCGACATGAGACTCGCCGCACTGACCCTCCCCCCGGTCCTGATCGCAGGACTGGTCGCCGCGCCCGCCTCAGCCCACGACGATCCGCCGCGGATCATCAAGGTCGAGGGCGCGCTGAACGTCAGGGACATCGGCGGATATCCCGCGGCACAGGGGAAGAAAGTCCGGTACGGCCTGGTGTTCCGGGCGGCGAGCCTGAGCAAGGTCAGCGGCACCGGCAAGGAACAGCTGAAGAAGCTGAAACTCACCCAGGCGATCGATTTCCGGTCCAAGTCCGAGCTCGGCACCGACGGGGCCGACCGGCTGCCGTCCGGGGTGAAGAGCGTCCCGGTGCGGATGCCGTTCGGCACGATCGGCGGGATCCTCACCACGATCTCGCTGAACCCGGCCGTCACCTACATGGAGAACGAGTACCGCAGGCTCGTCGACGACCCCGGGCAGCGGGCGCAGCTCGCGAAGGGGCTCCATCTCGTCGTCAACGCCAAGAAGCCGATCCTGTACCACTGCACCAACGGCAAGGACAGGACGGGCGCGCTGACGGCCGTCGTCCTGACGGCGCTGGGCGTCCAGAAGAAGAACGTCTACAAGGACTACCTGCGCTCCAACGCCGAGCTCGACGCCGCCAACAAGAAGCTGCTCGACTGGTTCAGAAGCGAGTCGATCGACCCGATCCTCATCCGCCCCGCGCTGTACGTGCAGCCGTCGTTCCTCGACGCCTTCTTCAACCAGATCAAGAAGAAGTACGGCACGTTCGACCGCTTCCTCACCAAGGGCCTGAAAATCAACAAAAAAGAGAAGGCCAAACTCCGCAAACACCTACTGAAGTGAGCTCGTCCCGCCCTGAACACGTCGGGCGGGGCCGGCTACTCCTCGCCTAGTGATTCCGGTACGGGTTCCCGGCCGGTGTGGGCGGCGGTCACGTGCGTACCGCCACTAGGAGCCGCCGGTTCACCGGTGGTCGGATCACTCCGGAACGTCAGGACGCGTCGAGGAGAATGCGATGAGGGAACGACTCATCCGGCTGCTGGTCGGAATCGGGGCTGTGCTGGGAGTGGGTCTGGTGGTCGGGGCGGCTCCCGTCCGGGCGGACGCGGCCGGCGAGGGCTACGCCTACGTGTGGGCGCACACCGCCAACGCCACGCTGAACACCCCCTACGAACCGACCGGCTACAACGCGAGCAGTTTCTGGCCGAGCACGAGAAACTCGGTGACCAGGACCGGGACCGGCGCGTACACGGTGCAGTTCAAGGTGGAGAAGCGGACCGGCGGTGTCGTCCACGTCGCGTCCTACGGCGGCGGCTCCGAACGCTGCAAGGTCTACAACTGGGCGCCCACAGAGATCGGCGGAGGCTTGGGAGTCCTCGCCCGCGTCCGCTGCTTCACCGCGTCGGGCTCACCGGCGAACGCTCAGTTCGTCGCGAGCTACACCAACAAGACGTCTTTCGCCGAGGCTCCGTCCGCTTACCTCTGGGCCGACCAGCCGTCGGCCGCGTCCTACACTCCGGCGGTCGGCTACCAGGCCAACAGCAGGGGCGGCGCAGGCACCATCATCCGCGGGGGGACCGGCCTGTACGAGGTGACCCTGCCGCGCCACGGGGAAGGCGGCGGCCACGTCCAGGTGACGGCTTATGGCGGCGGCAGCGCCTACTGCAAGGTCACGAACTGGGTCCCCTCCGCGGGCGGGCAGAAGATCAACGTCCGCTGCTTCACCACCGCCGGAGCGTTCACCGACAGCATGTTCACCCTCACCTACGTCTATCAGGGCAATATTCTCAACGCCCGGAACTGCTGCGGGCCCGGCCCGTCCCCGGTCGGCCACCCCGCCGCCTACGCCTGGGCCGACCAGCCGTCCCGCCCCTCCTACCAGGCGAGCCCCGCCTACTCCTGGAACTACGCCTCCGGCGCCAACGCGGTCACCAACATCACCCGGGCCGCCACCGGCGACTACGCCGTCCGCTTCAACGCCAACGGAGGCCAGATCAGCCTGGCGGACGGGAATGTGGCCGTCACCGGCTACGGGACGGGCAGCGCCACCTGCAAGGTGGTCGGGTGGGCGACGTCCACGGGCGTCCGGGTTCGCTGTTTCAGCCCGGCGGGCGCCGCTGCCGACTCCCAGTTCACCGTCGCCTACCTGGGGAAGAACGTCAACGGGTGACCAGGCTCGAGGTGGGCGCCGCCGCCCACCTCGTGGCCTTCGGGGGCCCTACAGGTAGGGGCCGTTGGTGCTGCGCTCCTCCTGGCCCGCGCCCGCCGGCAGCGCCCGGCGGACCTGCTGCTCGAGCTGGGCGCGCTGCGTCATCTGCTGGACGGCGAGCGTGGTCTGGATGCCGTGGAACAGGCCCTCCAGCCAGCCGACGAGCTGCGCCTGCGCGATCCGCAGCTCCGCCTCGCTGGGCGCCTCGGTGGTGAACCGGGGCGCCAGCCGCTCCAGCTCGTCGATCAGCTCGGGGGAGAGGCCGTCGCTCAATTCCTTGATCGACTTGGTGTGGATCTCGGCGAGCCGGATCCGTGCCGCCTCGTCCAGCGGCGCCGCTTTGGCCTCTTCCAACAGCTGACGGATCATGCTGCCGATCCGCATCACCTTCGCGGGCTGCTCGACCATGTCGATGACGCCCTTCTCGCCTTCCTCCGACCCGTCCATCTCACCGGGGCCGACGATGACGACCTGGGGTTCCTGCTGCTGCTCGCTCATAGGTCCTCATTCTCCAAGAGAATCTTGCCGAAGTGGCCGCTGCTCTCCATGATCCGGTGCGCGTCGGCGGCCTCCCGCAGCGGGAGGACCCGGTCGATGACCGGACGGACGGCACCGGAGGCGATCAGCGGCCAGACGTTTTCCTTAACCGAGGCGACGATCGCCGCTCTCTCCTGCAACGGGCGGGCCCGAAGCGAGGTTGCGTGCACCGTTCCCCTTTTCGCGAGGAGTTTGCCGAGATCGAGTTCGGCTCTGGCCCCGCCCTGCAGCCCGATGACCACGAGCCGTCCGCCCGCGGCGAGCGCCGTGACGTTCCGGTCGAGATACTTGGCGCCCATATTGTCGAGGATCACGTCGAACTCCCCGAATTCGACGAAGTCCTCCGTCCGGTAGTCGATCGTGACGTCCGCGCCGAGCTCCCCGCACCGCTCGCCCTTCTCCGGGCTGCCGACCGTGCACGCCACGAGCGCCCCGCGCGCGTGCGCGAGCTGGATCGCCATCGTCCCGATCCCGCTCCCGCCCCCGTGCACGAGGAACCTGTCCCCTTCCCCCAGCCCGGCCAGCATGAACACGTTCGACCAGACGGTGCACACCACCTCGGGCAGTGCCGCCGCGTCCCGCACCGACACCCCTTCGGGCACCGGCAGCACCAGCCCGGCGTCCACCACCACTTTCTCCGCATATCCCCCACCGCTGAGCAGCGCGCAGACCGCTTCCCCGACCCGCCACCCGCTGACCCCGTCCCCCACCGCCCCGATCCGCCCCGACACCTCAAGCCCCGGATACCCCGAAGCCCCCTTCGGCGCCGGATACAGCCCCCTCCGCTGCATCACATCCGCCCGATTGACCCCGGCCGCCACCACCTCGACCAGAACCTCCCCCACCCCCACCACCGGATCGGGCACTTCTCCCCAAACCAGCTCCTCAGGCCCCCCGGCCCCCCGAATCGAGATCGCACGCATGCCTCACAAGCTATAACCTTGAGCACGCACCAGGAGGGTTCGCATAGTGGACGAGTGCAGGCGCCTTGAAAGCGCCCGGGCCAGCAATGGTCCCGTGGGTTCGAATCCCACACCCTCCGCCTCTTGAGTACCGTTTCTGGCCTGCGAGAACTCGTAGGTCGGAAACGGTTCTTCTGTTTCGGGGGTCAGGTGCTGCTCGACGGGGTCACGAGGCCCGCGCCGGTGAACTCGCGGGCGAGGAAGTCGTAGTCGGACTGGGTGTTGTGGGCGAGCGTGATCCGCCCGGACGGCAGCGCCGCGCGTACGTCGCCGCGCGTTGATCGGGACGAGTGCGAGGGCCAGTACGCGATGCTGCGAGGCGCGACGTCGAACAGTGCCCGCTTGGAGGCGTACTGATTCGTTGCCGGGGGAGTCGTGAGCATCGCCGTAGGTGTTAGAAGACGGCGGTCACTCGGTCGTGCTTTGGTGGAATCTGCTGTTTTGGCGGGGTGGGTCAGAGTTGGGTTAGGGCGAGGATGGCTATGAGGATGAGGAGGGTGGCGGCGGCGACGGTGAGGATGAGGCCGGTGGGGAGGCCGCCGGAGGGGACTTGTTCGGGTTGGGGTTGGTTTTGGGCGAAGGCTCGGAATTGTTGGGTGCTGCGGGCCGGGTCCTGGTCCTGCTCGTTGTCCGTCATGGGCGCGAGGGTAGCCGAGGCGGGGGACAAAACGGTTAACCGGCGCGGGGCGGGTTCAGGGGACTTTCGCGGCGATCTCGCGGAGCAGGGCCGTGTGGAGATCGTCCAGGTCGGTTCCTGACTCGGTGAGGGCCCTGGTGGCGGTGGAGCCGGGGAGCGTCAGGGCGGCGAGGAGGAGGTGGGCGCCGCAGATGAACTTGTCCTTGTTCTGCAGGGCCTGACGCAGGGAGAGCTCCAGGAGCTTCTTCGACTCCGGTTTGAAGGGGATGTGGCCGGAGCGGACGGGGCCGGCGGGGTCGAGGGCGCCGGGGCCGAAGGCCGCTTCGGCCGCTTCACGGACCTGGTGCAGGTCGATCCCGATCGAGGCGAGGGCGTCGGGGTCGAGGCCGTCGATGAGGTCGCGGACCTTGCGACGCAGGCCGGCCGGGTCGAGGCGGTGGGGGAGCAGGGCGCGGCGGGCGATGCCGTCCTGCTCGTGCAGGGCGATCAGCAGATGGCCGGTGTCGATGGCGTCATGGCCCATGCCGCGGGCGACGGCCTGGGCGGCGACGACGGCCTCGCGGGCGTCGCGGGTGAAACGTTCGAACATCTACTTTCCCCTTCCCGGCAGCCAGCCGGAGCGCTGGTCTTCGTCACCGCGGTGCTTCTTGTGGACGGCCTGCCGGCTGACGCCGAGGACCGCCGCGATGTCCTGCCACGACCAGCCGAGCTCCCGCGCGTTCCGCACCTGGAGGTTCTCCAGACGTTCGGCGAGCTCCCGGAGGGCACGGACGGCTTTGAGGCCGATCGCCGGATCCCGGCTGCTCGCGTCCTGCGCGAGCCGCACTCCATCGTTCATGGCGTCAACATAGGTTGACGTCCGGAGCCTGTCAACCCGCGTTGACACCCTGGGGCTTATTAGTGCCGTGTATCAATAAGGTGCGAATTTTGGCGATGTGGTCGCGTGGTCGCGCTCTGACAGGTAATTGTTCGTGCCATGACCCCTCGAATCCGGATCGCCGCGGTCGCCGTGGCGGCCGTGGCCGCTCTCGCACCAGCCGTCCCGGCGCACGCGGCGCCCGAGGACGGGTACGTGCGGCTCGCGCATCTGTCCCCGGACACCCCAGCGGTGGACGTCTACCTCTACAACGAGGGGAAGAAGAAGCCGCGGCTCGTGCTCAAGCACGTCGGCTACGGCGCGCTCTCGCCGTACCAGAAGCTCGGCACGGGCTCCTACACGGTCGCGATGCGGCCCGCGGACGCGCCCGCCGCGTCCAAGCCGGTGCTGTCGGCTTCGGTGCGGGTCGAGGCCGGCGGCGCCTACACCGTCGCGGGCATGGGCCCCTACAAGGGGATCAAGCTCCAGGTCCTCGACGACGCCGCCGATCTGGGTGACGGCAAGGCGGGCGTCCGGGTGCTGGCGGCGTCGCTGAAGAACCCGAAGCTGGACGTCAAGGCGCCCGGCCTGCGGCTCAAGGGCCTGACGTTCGCCGGGATCACCGACTACCAGCAGGCCAAGGCCGGGAACAGCACCCTGAAGGTGACGGGCGGGAACGGTTCGGTGTCCAAGCGGCTGCCGCTGGACGCCGGGTCGCTGTACACGGTCGTCGTCCTGGACCGGCCGTCCGGGCTGGATCTGCTGCCGATCCGCGACACCGCGCGCGGCAAGGTCGTGCCGAACGGGCCGATCGACACCGGGCTGGGCGGGCTCGCCGCCGAGCGGGGCGGTCCGTCGCCGCTCTGGCTGCTGCTGCCCG
>NZ_BAAGZI010000080.1:0-19641 GCF_054778695.1 Actinocorallia lasiicapitis | reverse complement strand
CCTCGCGCTTCTTGCCCGACAGCTCGGACAGCGCGTCCAGCCGCTTGACCAGACCGTCGAGATCCCCGACGGCGGCGGTCACCTGCTCCGGCGCGGCGTGCGCGGGCAGCGCGGCCAGGTCCACCAGCCACACGCCGCCGGGGTGCCGTCCGGCCTCTTCGCGCCCGACTTCCAACGCCAGGCTGGTCTTGCCGACACCACCCGGGCCGGTGAGCGTGACCACGCGGCTCGCCCGTAGCCGGTCGCGTACGTCGGTGAGGAGATCCCGCCTGCCGACCAGGTCGGTGAGCGCGGCCGGGAGGTTGCCGGCCGGTCGATCGGCGGCTTGCCCGACCGGACCGGCGTCGGCCGCCCGCTCCGACAGCGAGGCGTCCTGGTTCAGGATCGCCCGGTGCAGCGCCTCCAGCTCCTGCCCTGGGTCCAGACCGAGCTCCTCGGCCAGCCGGGTGCGCAGGGACTGGAAGGAGTCCAGCGCCTCGGTCTGCCGGCCACTGCCGTACAGCGCGCGCATCTGGGCCGCGCGCATCCGCTCCCGCAGCGGATACCGGCTGATCAGCTCGCTGAGCTCGGCCGCCACCAGCGCGTGCTCTCCGAGCTCCAGCCGCGTCTCGGCGAGCGATTCCACCGCGGCCAGCCGCTCCTCCTCCAGCCGCGCGGCCGTGGCCACCGCGAACGGTTCCCCGGCGAATTCCGCGTACGCCTGCCCGCGCCAGAGCGCGAGCGCCTCGACGTACCGCGCTGCCCTGGACCGCGTGTCCTGGTCCTGCCGGGCCTGGTCGACCAGCCGCCTGAAGCAGTGGGAGTCCACCTGCTCCGGGGCGAGCTGGAGCAGGTATCCCGGGGGTTTGGTCACCACGAGTTCGCGGCCGCCCGGCTCGGCCTCCTCGAGTGCCTTGCGCAGCTGGGAGACGCGCGTCTGCAACGTGGCCGACGGGTTGGCGGGCAACTGTTCGCCCCACAGGTGGTCGATCAGCCGGTCGGCCGCCACGACCTGCCCCTGGTGCACCAGCAGATCGGCCAGCAGCGCGCGGACACGGCGGTCCGCGACCTGGGCCGGCGCACCGCCCGAGGTGGCGACCACCAGCGGACCGAGCACCTCGAAGCGCAGCATCCAACGACTGTAGGACCACCGTAAGCGCACCGGAAGGGTTCCTGAAGCGCCGCCCGCCAGAGTTGGAATCACAGACCAGGGAGCGCCGAAGGGAACCGAGATGAACAGCCAGTCAACCGGCGGCACGCGAGTCGCCTTCACCGCCGTCGTCCAGCTGTCCGGGAAGTCCGCCACGGGGGTCGTCGTCCCTGCGGAGGTCGTCGAGGCCCTGGGCGGCGGGAAGCGGCCCAAGGTCAAGGTGACCGTGAACGGCGGGCACACGTTCCGCAGCTCGGTCGCGCCGATGGGCGGGGTGTACATGATCGGCATCAACGCCGGTGTCCGCCAGGAGACCGGCGTCGCCGGCGGCGACACCATCGACCTCGCGCTCGAACTCGACACCGACGTGCGCGAGGTCGCCCTGCACCCGGAGTTCGTCGTCGCCCTGGACTCGGCCCCGGAGGCGAAAGCCTTCTTCGAGCGGCTCTCCTACAGCAACAAACGCGCGCACGCCGAACCGATCGTCGCGGCCAAGTCCGCGGAGACCCGGCAGCGCCGCATCCGCAAGTCCATCGAAACCCTCTCCGCCGGAAAGGCCCGCTGACATGACCACCCAGACCGCTCCCGCCGCTGTCCCCACGACGTGCGACCCCGCCGCCCGTATCACCAAGTCGCTGCTCGGATACGGCGTCGTCGCCGGCCCCGTCTACGTCCTGACCTCGGTGGTTCAAGGCGCCGTCCGTTCCGGCTTCGACTTCACCCGGCACGACTGGAGCGTCCTGGCCAACGGGAGCTTCGGCTGGATCCAGAGCGTCAACCTCGTCGTCACCGGACTGATGACGCTGGCCTGCGCGGTGGGGCTGCGCCGGGCGCTACCGCCCGGCCGTGCCAGAACCCGGGCGCCGCGGTGGCTCGCCCGCTACGCCGCCGGACTGATCGGCGGCGGAGTCTTCCGCGCCGACCCCGCTCTCGGCTTCCCGCAGGGCACACCGGTCGACGAGAAGTCGGTGACCTGGCACGGCTGGCTGCACCTGGCCTTCGGCGGCCTCGGCTTCCTGTGCCTCATCGCGGTCTGCCTGGTCGTCGCCCGCCACTTCGCGAGCGAGGGGCGGCCGGGCTGGTCCCGGTACTCCCGCGCCACCGGCTACCTGTTCCTGATCGGTTTCCTGTGCGTCGCCTCCGGCGCTCAAGCCGCTTGGACCACGCTCGCCTTCGTCACGGCCGTGGTGATCGCCTGGGCCTGGATCACGGCCCTCAGCGTCCACCTCTACCGCCGCACCCACGCCTGACCCGACCCCGCGACAACGAAGGAGACCACTGCCATGCCCCGCTACCTGATGATCCTGACCGCCGACGAGAACGCGCCCGTGGGCGCCCCGCCCGCCGCCCTGTTCGAGGCGATCGGCCAGACCGCCGCCGCATGGCAGGCCCAAGGCGTGCTGCTGGACACCGGCGGCCTCACCCCGACCGCCGCGGGCACCCGCCTCAGCCTCCAGGACGGCGAGATCGTCGCGCAGAGCGGCCCGTTCACCGCCGAGACCGCCACCGCCTACGCCATCATCCGCACCCCCGACAAGAAGGACGCCGTGGCCCGCGCCACCGAGTTCCTCGACCTGCACAAGCAGCACTGGCCCGCCTGGAACGGCGGCTCAGAGATCCGAGAGATCTTCGGCACCGACGACTGACGACCACTACCGCGACACGTGAGCGCCGATCGCCGGCCCCGCCAAGGGCCCCGGTCGGCGCTCGTCCGTTTGAGAGCGCGTCCCCACCGCGTCAGACGGAGCCCATGCTCACACCGCGAAGCTGGCGGCGATGGGCGGTCCCGGTCGCGTCGGACGTGCGCTTCGCTGCCCGTCTATGTCCGTAAAAGTCTGCTGACGTACGTGGCCATGCTCATCTCCTCGTGCGGGGGAGGTGGGAACCGGGGGAGGGCGGACGGTGTAAGGAGAGCGGAGGTGGTGTTCCGATGCGATGGACACGGATGATCTCGGCACTGACGGTGGCTGGGCTCGTGGTGGGCGGCTCGGGTGTGGGTGCCGCGCAGGCGGGGGAACGGGGTGGCTGGGCGGCGACCGTGCTGGATCCGGTGGGCCGGTTCCGGGCGGGGGAACCGAAGGAGGTCCGTTTCTGGGTGCTGCAGCACGGATTCCATCCCTACTGGAAGGGGTCGATGGGGGAGGAGAAGCTCGGGGCGGTCCGGCTGCGGTTCACGCGGGACGCGCGGGAGCTGGCCTTCGACGCTCGTCCGCTCCGTGAGCCCGGGCATTATGTGGCGGACGTCGAGCTTCCCGCTGACGGCACCTACACGGTTCTGAGTGACCAGGGCGTGTTCCAGTCGTTCGATATCGGAACCGTCACCGTGCCCGGGTCGCTGAAGCTCATTCCGCGTGAGCATCCGGACGAGAAGACCGCCGCCCGCTACCGAAAGCAGTGGGGCGCCGTCCACCCTCCGGCCTTCTACTCCACCCCGGTCCCCTTGCCGCAGGACCCCGCCCTCACACAGCCGCCACCGTCCCAGGCGGCGCTGGCCCCGCCGCCCCCGGCCCCAGGCCGCAAGGACCAGCCCATCCCTCCGGCCGTCCTCGGCACGGCGACCTTGACCATGGCCGCCCTCCTCGTCGCGACCCTCCTCGTCCGCCGCCGCCGTCACCCGGCCCCGGCCCCCCGCCGCGAACTGATCGGCTGATGCCTTCCGCGCGGCCGCATCGAGCGTGGCCGCGCTCCCCATCGCCATGTTCCTGTAGATCGCCTCGGTCGCCCGTCCCTGGTCTGCTCGGGGCGGCTAGGTGGGGTCGAGGACGATGACGGGGCGGCCGGTGCTGGGTTTTCCCGCTGCCATCTCGGCGAGGAGGGTGGGGGCGTCGGCGAGGGTGATGGGGCTGACCGAGGGGAGGATCTGGTGGGCGGCGGCGAAGGCGAGGGCGTCGCGGAGGTCGTGCGGGGAGCCCGACGGGATGCCCAGCACGCGCAGGCGGCTGAGTACCAGGAGGGCGGGGGGCAGGGAGAGGGGTTCGGGTCCGTAGCCGAGCATCAGGAGGGTGCCGTCGGGGGCGATTCCGGGTAGGCACTCCTGGGCGACGTCCGAACTCGGTGCGGTGTTGACGACCAGGTCGGCGCCGCCCCACGCGTTCAGGCCGCGGCCCGGGTCGGTGTCGGAGGTCGAGACGACCAGTTCGACGCCGAGGTCGGCGAGTTCGGGCCGCCGGTTCCTGGAGACGACCGCGACCCGCAGGCCCATGGCCAGCGCGAACCGCACGGCCATCATGCCGACCCCGCCGGTGCCGATCACCGCGACGCGGCTGCCGGGCACGGCCCCGGCGCGCCGCAGGCCGTTGAACGCGGTGAGCCCCGCGCACATCAGCGGTGCGGCGGCCACCGGGTCGAGTGCCGCGGGGATCGGCGTCACGAACCCCGATTCGGCGATCATGTATTCGGCGTAGCCTCCGTCGACGCTCACCCCGGTGACCCGCTTGCGCGGGCAGAGGATCTGGTCGCCGCGGACGCACAGGTCGCAGTGGCCGCACGAGTCGTAGAGGAAAGGTACCCCGACGGCCGCGCCGAGCGGCGGGAACGTCACTCCTTCGCCGAGCCCGGCGACCACCCCGCTCACCTCGTGTCCCGGCACCACCGGGAACCGCGCGAACGGGTAGCGGCCGCGGAGCAGGTTGACCTCGGAGAAGCACATCCCGCAGGCCGTCACCTTGATCAGCAGCTCGCCCGGGCCCGGTTCGGGGACGTCCCTGTCCTCGAGCACGAGGTCCGTTTCCGGAGCGCCCAGCACCGCAGCCCGCATCGTCCCCCCAAAGATCACGCTCTCCCCGAAGATCTACACGGATAGCGCACGCCATAAACCCCATAGCCCACCAAATCGCCGGGGTGAGCTGCGTCCCATGCGACCGGAATTCCGGCGAATTTCCCCATGGCCGGGGTAGTGATGGGGGATGGGCCGTGATCCGGAGTACCTCGCGTTCGTACGGAAGGTGGCAGAGCTTCCCCCGCCGCAGGACCTGTCGACGGAGGGGATGCGCGCCGAGGCGAAGCGCGCGATGGCCGAACTGCCGCGGCTGACCGTCGGAGAGGTCCGCGACGTGGACGCCGGCGGGGTGCCCGCCCGCCTCTACCGGCCGGAAGGGGTTCCCGACGGCCCGGTCATGGTCTTCTTCCACGGCGGCGGCTGGGTGATCGGCGACGTCGAGTCCTACGATCCGGTCGTGCGGGCGCTGGTCGCGGCGTCCCGGGTGGCGTTCCTGTCGGTCGACTACCGGCTGGCCCCCGAGCACCCCTATCCCGCGGCCGTCGACGACGCCGAGCCCGCGGTGCGCTGGGCCTCCGCACGCTTCCCGGTCCTCGGGGCCGGCGGCGAATCGGCGGGCGGCCAGATCGCCGCGTCCTGCCTGCTGCGCCCCGGGGTCGACCGGCCGGCCCTCCTGCTCCTGATCTACCCGCTCCTCGACCTGCGGAGCTTCCCCGATCCCCTGGACGATCCGGACGGGATCCCCGCCCTGCCCGGCGGCCCCAACTCCAGCCTCGACGGCTTCCTCGCCGGCCGCGACCCCAGCGACCCCGGCATCTCCCCGCTGCTCGCCGACGACCTGTCCGTGCTCCCGCCGACCCTGCTCGCGCTCGCCGAGTACGACAGGCTCCGCCCGCAGGGCGAGGCGTTCGCCGAACGGCTGCGCCAGGCGGGTGTACCGACTTCGCTGCAGCCGGGCGACGGCCTCGACCACGGCTGGATGGGCTGGTTCCCCTACGCCCGCACTCCCGAGCGCGCCCTCCAGGAGCTCGGCCACGAGATCGGCCGGTTCTTCACGGCTCTGTGACCCACCTCATAGAGGTACAAGCGCACAATGTCCTAGATTGCCCGTTCTGGCGGTGTGACGGGGGTTGTGGTGAAGTGGTTCGCTGGGTTCTTCGCGCTGGTCGTCCTGGCGGGCGGCGGGTTCTTCGCCTACGACCGCTACTTCACGGTCAAAGGCTCCCCGCAGCAGACCGCTGACGCCTACTTCGCCGCCTGGGACAGGGGCGACTTCGCCGCGATGGCCGCCCTCGTCGACACGCCGCCGCCCGGCTTCGCCGACCAGCACCGCGCCTTCAGCAAGAACCTCCAGGTCAAGTCGGTCGAACTGACCCCCGCCCTGATCGTCGAGGACGGCGAGCAGGCCGCCCACGCCGACTTCACCGCGCTCCGCACCCTGCCGCCCGGCAAATGGAAGGTCGGCTCGACGCTGCGGCTGGCCGTCGTGGAGCGCCGCTGGAAGGTGCTCTGGTCCCCGGACGTGCTGCTGCCCGGCGTCAAGGACGTCGGCGCGGTCCGGCTCGAATCGACCAGGGTCGACGTGCCGACCCCGGTCTTCCGCGACGGCAAGCCGCTCGCCGGCGCCTCGGTGGCCTCGTACGTGGGCGGTCTGGCCACCACTTACGGCAAGGAGGGCGACCCCGGCTGGATCCTCAAGGACGGCGCCAAGACCCTCCAGACCTTCGGCAGCTCGGCCAACGAGCTGAAGACCACCCTCGACCCGCGGGCGCAGCGGGCCGCCGACGCCGCGGTGGCCGGGAAGAAGGCCGTCCTGGTGGCGGTGCGGCCGTCGTCCGGCGAGGTCCTGGCCGTCGCGGACGGGGTCAGCGGCGGGAACTCCGCCTTCAACGACCGCTTCGCGCCCGGCTCCACCTTCAAGATCATCACAGCGGCGGCGCTCCTGAAGTCGGGTCTCGGCCCGTCCTCGAAGGTCGCCTGCCCGAAGGCCGTCTGGGCGGGCACCCGCCGGATCCCCAACCATGACGACGTCGCGCTCGGCGACACCACGCTGGTCAAGGCGTTCGCCCAGTCCTGCAACACGACCTTCGCCTCCCTCACCCACACCAGGCTCCAGGGCGGCGCGCTGCGCGACATGGCCGAGGTGTTCGGGTTCGAGCGGGCCATCGCCTACGGTGCGGCGCGCGCCGGTTTCCCCGTCCCGGCCAACAACGACGAACTCGTCGAGGACGCGCTCGGCCAGGGTCGGGTCCAGGCCACTCCGCTCAGCATGGCGGTGGTCGCGGCGTCCGTCGCGAACGGGACGTGGCGCTCCCCGCGCCTGTTCGACGCGAAGGTCTACGCCGCGCAGGGCGAGCAGGTGCCCGCGGACCGGCCGATGCCCGGTCTCGTCGCGACGCTCCGCCCGATGATGGCGGCCGTAGTCACCGGGGGGACCGCGGCCGGTGCGGGCCTGCCCGCAGGGACGTTCGGCAAGACGGGCACGGCGGAGTACAACCAGACGGGCGACGCGCATGCCTGGTTCGTCGGCTACCGCGGTGATGTGGCGTTCGCGGTGCTGGTTCCCGGCGGCGGCAGCGGCGGCGCGGTGGCCGCGCCGCTCGCCGCCGCTTTCCTGCGCGCCCTGTGAGGGCTCAGGCTCCGAGCTGGTTGACGGCCCGTGCCGCCGCGTCGATCGCCGCGTCGGCGTAGGCGCGTGCCTCGGAGTCGGAGTTCGCGATGGTGATCCGCCCGTAGGGCTTGCTCCCGATCCGGTTGGGCAGCGGCCCCTCCGGCCAGAACGACGCCCACGGACGTGCGTACTCCAGCGCGTATCCGTGACCCCAGCGGTTGATCGTGATGCCCTGGATGTCGTTGGCGGGGTCGAAGCCGCCGGGGCCGAGCAGCCGGGCGAGCTGGTCGCGGATGGTCCGCTCGTAGTAGGAGAACGGCGTCTGGTAGAGATCGCGCCGCCCTTCGACGATGCCGCCGCGCGGGTTCTCGCCCTCCCGGGTCGCCATCCGGATCATGTGGACCACGATCGGCTGCTCGGGATCCTTGGAGAACTCGTAGCCGCCCATGCTGACCGGGTAGTCGAGCTCGGCCACGCACCAGTAGGGCCCGGTGAAGCGGGTGTGGTAGATCCCGAGCTTCTGCCAGGCCTTCCAGTTCTTGATCTGGACCATCGCGTAGATGATCGGCAGCTTGATGCCGTACTCGAGGCCCTGCTTCTGGTCGCCGGTCAGCTCCGGCACGATGAACGGGATCATCGTGGCGTAGCAGGCCATGACGGCTCCGCCCGCCTCGACGGAACGGACCTTTCCGTCGCCGTCCTGGTACTTGACGATCACCCGTCCCGTCGCCGGGTCGCTGTTCACGTGCTGGACGTTGACGACCGGGCTGTTCAGCCGCACCTTGACGTCGTTCGCGGCCACGTCGAGCTTGGAGTAGTCGATCTTCGACAGCGGGTCGGCGTCCATCGTGGCGGGCGCGCCCGTGCCGGGGATCAGCCGTCCGATCATCAGCTTGCACAGGGCGTTGTTGCCCTCGGGGAAGTGGTAGATGTACGGGTCGTCCTCGTCCCACTGGATCTGGACGGTCTTGATGCAGCGCGGGTCGGGCTTGTCGCGGTTCAGCTTCAGCCCGTCGAAGCCGGGGTACTCGCAGGCCCAGGCGTCGAGCGCGCCGAACGCGTCGATCCCGTAGCCCCACTCGTCGGAGGTGAAGGTCTGCATGTACCGGGCGACGTCGGGGTGGTACTTGGCCACGCCGGTGAGGAACTGCTTGTAGGAGATCGCGACGAGCTGGTTCTTCTTCTGCGCGTCGGTCAGCCCCGGCAGGTAGTCGCCCGGCTTGTTGTACATGGTGAGGATGTCGTTCTTGGCCTGCACGGCGATCGGCGCGTTCGCCAGGCCGGCGGAGGTCGGGACGCTGTCCTCGGTCATCTTCGCGAGATGGTCGCGGCCGAAGGTCTCCTTGTTGAAGAACTCCGAGTCGGTCAGCTTCCAGCGCGTGTTGAAGTCCTGGTCGTAGTACTTCTCGAACTTCTTGAGGTCGACGCCCAGGCTGGTGAGCAGGCCGAGGGCCGTCTTGCTCCAGACCGAGGGGCCCTCGATCGACTGCGAGCCGCCATAGCTGATGATCAGCTTGCCGTCCGGGGTGAACTCGTTGCGCCGGGCGTGGCCGCCGAAGTCGTCGTGGTTGTCCAGGATGAGGATCTTCGCGGTGGGGTGCTTCTGCCGGTAGAAGTAGGCGGCGCTCAGCCCGCTGATCCCGGCGCCGACCACGACGAGGTCGTAGGTCTCCTTGGTGTCGATGATCTCCTTGTGGCCGGACCAGTAGCTGCCGTCGCGGAGCTGGTGCGGCACGTGGAGCGCCTTGTTGGTGCTGCCGCGCAGTCCCGTCATCGCCGGCGGGTAGGCGGGGTTCCCCACGCCGACGTCGCCGAAGCCGCCCGCGGGCGGTCCGTTCTGGTCGTTGTTCGAGGCGTTCCGGGCGACCTTGTCGGCCGAGCACCCGCCGAGCCCCGCGGCCACGGCCATGACCGCGACGCCGTCGAGGAAGTCACGGCGGCTGATCCGCCGGTCCATCCCCAGCTCCCGGTCGCTGAAGGACGGCCGGTACGGCTCCCACTCCTGCATGTATCCCCCCTGTGGTTCCGGGCGGATCACATCGTGCGGAGCGGGCGCCAGGCCATGATCGCGGCCGTGTCAGGGGCAACCTTTTAGCGGAGCACGAACCCGAACAGGAAGAACGCCGCGCACAGCGCCGCCGACAGCGCCGTCAGCCCGATCATGACGCCCGGGGCGGGACGCGGCGCGCCCCCGGCCTTGACCAGCAGGAACCCCAGGCACATCAGCCCGCCCGCCGCCAGCGTGAGGTGCGTGCCGAACAGCACTTTGACCAGGACGAGCAGGGCCGCGGCGTAGCCGAGCATGGTCCTGGTCCAGGCGAGCGCGGTCCGCTCCCACTGGCGTCCCGGATCGCCGATGATCTGTTCCCCGGGGTGACGGGTCACCCGGTCACCAGGGTCAAGGTGACGGCCGAGGCGACGGCCACGATGATCGTCACTCCGGGCAGCAGCGCGCCGCCCGGCAGAGCCCGGTCCTGGCGGAGGGCGCGTTCGCTCTGCATCCAGCGGAGCAGCCCGAACACCGGCCCCGCGACGGCCAGCGAGACCAGAAGGCAGGAGGTGAACCGCACGGCGGCGTCGTGGTCCTTGGTGATCGCCTGCAGGGCGACGCCGGTGGCGAGCAGCGCGAGCGAGGTGCGGATCCAGGCGAGGAAGGTCCGCTCGTTGGCGAGGGTGAAGCGCGGGTCGGGCTCCTCGCCCACCCGGTACACCGCACGCGGCCAACGGGGACGATCTTCAGGCATGGGGCCGACCTTTCCAGGGCAGGGGTCGGTAGGAAGTCTAAATGATTCGGACAATTGTTAATTACTATGAATTACAGGGATGTTTGATATGGATAACCGGGAGATCGCCGGCCGGAAGGTCTCGGTCGTGGGGCTCGGCACCTGGCAGCTCGGCGCCGACTGGGGCGAGGTCGACGAGCGCGACGCCCTGAACGTCCTGGACACGGCCGTCGCCGCGGGAGTCGACTTCTTCGACACCGCCGACGTCTACGGCGACGGCCGCAGCGAACAGCTCATCGGCCGTTTCCTCGCCGAACGGCCCGACGCCGACGTCTTCGTGGCCACCAAGATGGGCCGCCGGATGCCGCAGACGCCGGAGAACTACACACTCGCCCATTTCCGGGAATGGACCGACAGATCCCGCCGCAACCTCGGGGTCGACCGGCTCGACCTGGTCCAGCTCCACTGCCCGCCGACCCCCGTCTACTCCTCCGACGCCGTTTTCGACGCCCTCGACACCCTGGTCGCCGAGGAGCGGATCGCCCGCTACGGGGTGAGCGTGGAGACCTGCGCCGAAGCGCTGACGGCCCTGGAGCGTCCCGGCCTCGCGAGCATCCAGATCATCCTCAACCCGTTCCGGCTCAAGCCACTCCAGGAGGTCGTGCCCAGGGCCGCCGCGCAGAACGTCGCGATCATCGCCCGGGTGCCGCTGGCGTCGGGCCTGCTGACCGGCCGCTACACCAAGGACACGGTCTTCGGCCCCGACGACCACCGCACCTACAACCGGCACGGTGAGGCCTTCGACCAGGGCGAGACCTTCTCCGGCGTCGACTTCGCGACGGGCGTCACGGCCGCCGCCGAGTTCGCCGCCCTCGCCGTGCCGCCCGCGACCCCCGCCCAGACGGCCCTGCGCTGGATCATCCAGCAGCCGGGCGTCACCTCGGTGATCCCCGGCGCTCGCAACCCCGCCCAGGCGAAGGCCAACGCCGAGGCCGCCGGTCTACCGCCGCTGACCCCGGCGGTCCTGAACGCGATCGAGGAGCTTTACGACGAACGGATCCGCGTCCAGGTCCACGATCGCTGGTAGCCGCGGAATCTCTTTTTTCGCGGCGTCTCTTCGTCCATTCCGCTCCGCCGCCCGAACGCCTTTACCGTGAGGCTTTACGGACGCTCAGAACTGTAAATTGTTCGGGCGGCGGAGCGCTGGTTAACTGACACGGTCCCCATGGTCGGATTTTTCCGGGAGTGATCCGTGTCGGGTGTTTCGACGTTGCACGCCCTCTTCGAACGGCAGGCCGCGCTCACCCCGGACCGGGTGGCGCTCGCCGACGACGGAACCACCTTCGGCGAACTCGACGCGCGCGCCGACCGGATCGCCGGAGCCCTGCGGGCGCTGGGGGTGCGGGCCGGCGACCGGGTCGCCGTCCGGATGGGACGGGGCCCCGCGCTCCCCGCGGCGCTGCTCGGCGTGCTGAAAGCGGGCGGCGCCTATGTGCCGATCGACCCCGGATATCCGCCGGAGCGGATCGCTTTTCTGCTCGCCGACTGCGGCGCGAAGACCGTCCTGACCGAAGAGTCCGTCGCGGAACTGCTGAACGGCCCCGGCGGGCCGCTCGAACCCGTCGCGACCGCGACCGATCTGGCCTATGTCATTTACACGTCGGGATCGACCGGCAACCCCAAAGGAGTGATGGTCGAGCACCGTTCGGTGGTGAATCGGCTGGCCTGGATGCAGAAGCACACACCGATCGGCGCCGGGGACGTCCTGCTGCAGAAGACGCCGATCTCGTTCGACGTTTCGGTGTGGGAGCTGTTCTGGTGGGCGGCCGAGGGCGCGAGCGTCGCACTGCTGCCCCAGGGGGCCGAACGGGACCCGCGAGAGATCCTCAGGGCGATCAGGGAGCGCGGCGTCACGGCCGTCCACTTCGTGCCGTCGATGTTCGGCCCGTTCCTGGACCTGCTCGAGACCGAACGCCGTGATGCCGCCTCGCTGCGGTACGTCTTCTGCAGCGGCGAGGCCCTGCCCCCGGCCAGGGTCGACCAGTTCAACCGGATCTTCCAGGGCGCGGGTCCCCGGCTGATCAACCTCTACGGGCCGACCGAGACGACCGTCGACGTCTCGTTCTACGACTGCCCCGCCGATCCGGGACGGCCGGTGGAACGCGTGCCGATCGGCCGCGCCATCGACGGCGTCCAGCTCCACGTCCTCGGCCCCGACGGCGATCCGCGCCCCGAAGGCGAGCTCTGCGTCAGCGGCGTAGGGGTGGCGCGCGGCTATCTGGGACGGCCCGAGCTGACCCGCGAGAAGTTCGTGCCCGCCCCGTCCGTCCCGGGCGGACGCCTGTACCGCACCGGCGACCTGGCCCGGTGGCTGCCCGGCGGCGACCTCGAATATCGGGGCCGGCTGGACGACCAGGTCAAGATCCGCGGCAACCGGGTCGAGCCGGGCGAGGTCCAGAACGCCCTGCTCCGGCTCCCGGAGGTCGGTGAGGCCGTGGTGATCGACCGGCACACGGCCGAACGCGGCACCCATCTCATCGCCTTCTACACCGCCGACGCTCCCCTCGACCCGGCCGTGCTCCGCACCGCCCTGGCCCGCACCCTGCCCGACTTCATGATCCCGGCGTTCTTCCAGCGGCTCGAAGCCCTGCCGCTCACCCCCAACGGCAAGGCCGACCGGGCCGCGCTCCCCGAGGTGACGGTCGCGAGCGGCGAGGGCAGACCGTCCGACGAGCTGGAGACACTCCTCACCGAGGTGTGGTCGGCGGCGCTCGGCCTGCCCGTCGGGGTGCACGACACCTTCGCGGGCCTCGGCGGCGACTCGATGACCCTGCTGAAGATCAGAGCGGACGCCGAACGGCGCGGGGTCCGCTTCACCCTCGCCGATCTGGTCGCCGCCGACACCGTCGCCGAGCTCGCCGACCTGGTCCGGAACTCGCCCGCCCCGCCCGCCGAGCCCGCCCCCGAACCGTTCGAGCTGGTCGCGGCCGTCGACAGGGCCGGGCTTCAGGGCTGCGCCGACGCCTTCCCGGTGACCAGGCTCCAGCACGGGATGCTGTTCTACAGCAGGCAGGAGGAGGGGTCGGCCAAATATCACGACGTCTTCCACTACACGGTCGCCGGTTCCGGCTGGCAGGAGCCGGAGTTCCGGTACGCGCACGACCAGCTCGTCGAACGGCATCCGGCGCTGCGCTCGTCGTTCGATCTGGGCGGCAGGTCCGAGCCGCTGCAGCTCGTGCACCACGCCGTGGAGTCGGCGCTGACCGTCGTCGAGCTGGGCGGGCTGTCCGATGCGGAGGCGGACGCGGCCGTCGCGGAGCACGTCCAGCGGCGTCGGCGCCACCGCTACGACTTCGGCGTCGCGCCGCTCTACGAGCTGCGGGTGTTCCCGCGCGACGGCAGGACCGATCTGGTGTTCGCCTTCCACCACGCTCTGCTGGACGGCGGCAGCGTCGCCAACCTGGTCCGTGAGCTGGTGCAGGACTATCTGGCGATGCTCGGCGCCGACCTCGACCCCGTCGAGGAAGATGATCTGCCGTCGCCGGCCGGGTATGTCAGGGCCGAACGCCGCGCGATCGCCTCGGGCGCCGCGGCCGAGCACTGGCGTCGCCTCCTGGACGGCGCGTCGCTCCTGCAGTTGCCGTCGTTCCGCAGGCATCTGCCGCCGGGCGAGGCCGGGCCGACCGTCCGCCGGATCCGGCTGACGGCGGAGTGGAGCGCCGAGGTCACCCGGTTCGCCCGCGCCCACGACCTGTCCCTGAAGTCGCTGCTGTTCGCGCCGCACTGCCTGATGCTCGGCCTGTTCGCCGGCTCCCCGGACGTCACCACCGGCCTGGTCACCCACGGACGGCCCGAGCAGCCGGGCGCGGACCGGATCGCCGGCCTGTTCCTCAACACTCTGCCGTTCCGCCTCACCGGCGGCGGGCTCAGCGGGCTGGAGATCGTCCGGGAGCTCCAGCGGCAGGAACGTGAAGCCCATCCGCACCGGCACTACCCGCTGAGCGAGATCCAGCGGGAACGCGGCGACGCGGTCGTCGAGACGGCCTTCAACTACGTCCATTTCCGGCAGCTCGCCGAGGTGGCCGAGCTGGCGGCGGCCTCCGTCGACCTGGAGGTGTGGGAGGAGACCCATCTGGCGCTGCTCACCAACGCCCAGGTCGACCCGGTCACCGGGGAGCTGGCCGTCCGTCTCGACCTCGACGCCGCGTTCGCCCCGGAACAGGCCGACCTGCTGGCAGAGACCTATCTCGCGCTCCTGCGCCGGATCGTCGACGAGCCGGACGCCATACCCGATCTCGCCCTCCGCGACGCACCCGAGCGGGCGCGCCGCCCCCTGCCCGAAGCCCCGGACGTCATCCGGCTCTTCACCGCCCACGCCGAGGCCGCCCCCGACGCGACCGCCGTGGTCCACGGATCGCGCGCCTGGACCTACCGGGAGCTCGACCAGGCCTCCGGCGCGCTCGCCGCACGTCTGCGGGCCGCCCACCCCGAGCCCGGATTCCGGGTCGGGGTCGCGATGGAGCGCTCACCCGAGCAGATCGCGGCGGTCCTCGGCGTCGTCCGCGCGGGTGGCGCCTGCGTCCCGCTCGATCCCGCCTACCCGCAGGCCAGAAGGGACGCGATGCGTGCGCTGGCCCGCCCCGTCGAGGTGATCGAGGCGCTCGAACCGGCCGCGAGCAGTGATCAGGGCGCGCCGCCGCTTCGGCCGTCCGATCCCGCCTACGTGCTGTTCACCTCGGGCTCGACGGGTGAACCCAAGGGCGTCGTCATGCCGCATCGCGGGCTGGCCGGGCTCGTCCGCTGGCAGAACGCCAGGGAGAGCGCGGCGCTCGGCGGACGCACCCTCCAGTTCGCGCCGCTCGGCTTCGACGTCTCCTTCCAGGAGATCTTCTCCACGCTCTGCGGCGGCGGCACCCTGCACCTGCTCGACGAGGAGGACCGCCGCGACCCGGCCGCCCTGCTCCGACTGATCGCCGACGAGCGGATCGAGCGGATCTTCCTGCCGTCGGTGCTGCTCCAGCGGCTGGCCGAGGCGGGGGAGCGTCCGGCCGCGCTGCGGGTCCTCGTCTCCTCGGGCGAACAGCTCAAGATCACTGACGAGATCCGCCGGTTCTGCGGCGACGACGCCCTGCTGGAGAACCAGTACGGTCCGACCGAGTCGCATGTCGTCACGGCGTTCCCGATGCGCGGCTCGCTGCCCGAGCTTCCGCCGATCGGCGCCGCGATCGACGGAGCCGACGTCCTGGTCCTCGACGAGCGGCTGCGGCCCGTCCCGCCGGGCGCGCTGGGCGAACTCCATCTCGGCGGCGACTGCCTGGCCGACGGCTACCTCGACCGTCCCGACCTGACCGCCGAACGGTTCGTCACCGACCCGTCCGGCCGCCGTCTCTACCGCACCGGCGATCTCGCGTTCGCGCTGCCCGGCGGGGAGCTGGTCTGCGCGGGCCGCGCGGACGACCAGGTCAAGATCCGCGGTTTCCGGGTGGAGCCCGCCGAGGTCGAACTGGCCCTCGCGGCACTGCCCGGCATCCGGGAGGCGGCCGTCGTGGTCAGGCGGCGGGCGGGCGAGGCGTTCCTGGCGCCGTTCCTCATCGGCACCACCGCACCGGACGAGCTGCTGCACCGGCTCCGCGCCACCCTCCCCGACCATCTCATCCCCGCGCACCGCGAGTTCCTGGACGCCCTCCCGCTCACCCCCAGCGGCAAACGCGACGACGCCACGCTCCGCGCCCGGCCGCTCCGCTCCTCGTCCGTTCCGTCCCGGCCGCCCGCCGACCAGCACGAGGCCGCGGTCCTCGCACTGCTCGCCGGCGCGCTGGACCTGCCGGGGCTCGGCGTCCAGGACGACATCTTCGCGCTCGGCGCGACCTCCCTCACCGCCATGCGGATCACCGTGCTGATCGAGCAGCGGTACGGGATACGCCTGCCGATGTCGGGGTTCGCGGCCGCACCGACCGCCGCCGCGCTCGCCGCGCTGCTCCACGACCGGGAGGCGGCCCCGTTCGACCCGCTGGTGCCGTTGCGGACGTCCGGCGCGCGCCGCCCGCTGTTCCTCGTCCACCCGATGGGCGGCAACGTGCTCTGCTATCTGCCGCTGCTCAGGCATCTCCTCGCCGACCAGCCGCTCTACGCGCTCCAGGCGTCCGGGGTCGAGCCGGGCACCGAACCGATCGACTCGGTTCCCGAGCTCGCCGCGGCCTATCTCGAGGCGATCCGCCGGGTCCGTCCCGCAGGGCCGTACTCGATCGGCGGCTGGTCGTTCGGCGGGACGGTCGCCGTGGAGATGGCCGTCCAGCTCCGCGCGGCCGGCGAGGAGGTCGCCGACCTGCTGGTCCTCGACACGATGGCGCTCGACCCGCGCCGAGGCTCCGACGACGTGTCCGAGGACGAGATCCTCGCCTGGTTCTTCTGGGAACTGCTCCTGCTGCGCGGCGGCTCCGGCGCCGGGCTCTGGCCCGACGGTCTGACCAGGGACGAGAAGTTCGCCGAGATGGCCCGCCGCGCGGCCGACGCCGGAGTGGTGCCGCACGCCGGAGCCGAGACCGTGGTGCGGCGGCTGTACGCCGTCTACCTCGCGCACGGTGTCGCGAGCGGCTGTTACCGTCCCGAACTCGCCGGCCACGAGCTGACCCTGCTGCGTGCCGCCGAACCGCTCCCGGACGTCCTGCGCCGGATGCACGACGCGAGCGGCAGCCGCCACGACGACCCGACCAACGGCTGGGAGCCGCTGACCGGAGCGAAGGTCGAGCTGATCGGGGTGCCGGGCAGCCATCTCAGCATGGTCGAGGAACCGCACGTCGCGGGGCTGGCCCGCGCGATCACCGAGGTGATGGGACGGCACGGATGAAAGCGATCGTCGTCGGTGGGGGAGTGGGCGGGCTCTGCGCCGCCGCCGCGCTGCGCCGCACCGGGATCGACGCCGAGATCCTGGAGGCCGCGCCCGAGCTGCGCGCCGAGGGCAGCGGTCTGGGCATCCTCAGCAACGGGATCGGCGCGCTGCGCGCCCTCGGCCTCGACCTGGGGCTGGAGCGGCGCGGGACGATCGTGCGGGTCGCGGAGATGTGCGCCCCGGACGGCACCGTGCTGCGCCGTCACCCCTTCGACGCCGACTACGCGAAGATCGGCGCGCCGACCGTCTGCCTCAGCCGGACCGATCTGCTTGAAGGACTCCGGGAAGCGGCCGAAGGCGTGCCGATCACCACGGGCGCCGCCGTGACGGGTTTCGCCCGCGACGGCTCGGGCGTCACGGCCGTCCTCACGGACGGCAGGCGGGTGAGCGGCGACATCCTCATCGGCGCGGACGGCATCAACTCCGCGATCCGCGCCCAGGTGGCCGGGCCCGCCGAACCCCGCTACGGCGGGTTCGTGTGCTGGCTGGCGACCGTCCCCTTCGACACCGGACGCTTCCCCGAAGGACTCGGCCGCCAGTACTGGGGACGCGGCACACGATTCGGTATCAACGACATGGGTCATGGACGTTTCTATTGGTGGGGAACCACCAACACCGCGAAAACGGAGATGAGCGGTGGGAAGGACGACCTTGAGCGGACCTTCGCCGGCTGGGCCCCGGAGATCCGGGAGCTGATCGAGGTCACCCCCGAGAAGGAGATCCTCACGGTGCCCGCGCAGGACCGGCCGTTCCTGGACCGCTGGGGCGACGGCCCGGTCACCCTGCTCGGTGACGCCGCCCACCCGATGCTGCCCAGTCTCAGCCAGGGCGCGACCTCCGCGATCGAGGACGCCGTCGTCCTGGCCCTGTCCCTGCGGTCCGCGCCGGACCCTGAGACGGGCCTGCGCCTGTATGAGGACAGGCGCAGAGAGCGGACCCGACGCCTGGTCGAGGAGTCGTGGACCCTCGGCAAGCAGCAGCAGTACACGAACCGGCTGCTGTGCGCCGCCCGGACCCTGGCCGTCCGGTTCGCCCCGCTCCGGCTCGCCACCCCCGGTTATCTCGACCGGCTCACCTTCCCCGGCTACGACTGACCGTCCCGCTCAGGAAGCGGCGAGCGCGGTCAGCCGGGTGATCAGGGAGTCCAGGAGGTGCGCCGCGGTGGCGCCGTCGACCAGCGCCGGACGGTGGCCGAGCCGCAGCCGCAGAACGCCGGGGCCGGGCACCACCACCAGCGTCACCGGGAAGTGGGTGTCGCCCCGACCGCTGATCCCCGCCACTTTCAGCTCGCCCGGCAGCGCGACGGACGACGGATCCATCGGGAAGTTCTCGAACACCAGCAGGGTGTCGAACAGGGGTCCCGTCCCGGCGAGCCGCTGAACGTCAGCCAGGTTGAGATGGTGGTGCGGCTGGAGCGCGGCCTGCTCGTCCTGGAGCCGCTTCAGGAACACGCGCGGCGATTCGTCCGGGAACAGCCGGACCCTGACGGGCAGGGTGTTGATGAACAGGCCGATCATCCGCTCGACGCCCGGCACCTCCGGCGGACGGCCGGAGACCGTCGTCCCGAACACGAGGTCGTCCGCTCCGGTGCGGGCCGCCAGCACCTGCGCCCACGCGCCCTGGACCAGGGTGTTCACGGTGAGGCCCCAGGAACGGGCGCGGGCGGTCAGGGCGTCCGCGGCCTCTTTGGCGAGCTCCGCTTCGAGATGTTCCGCCGGGGCGGGGCCGCTGCCGTCGCCGCCGGAGATCAGGGTCGGGACGGCTCCGGCGAGCGCACGGGTCCACTCCCGTTCGGCGGCCGTCCCGTCCTGGCCGTCCAGCCAGCGCAGGTAGGCGGGGTAGCGGGGGACGCCCGGGAGTTCCGCTCCCGCGTAGCCGGCCAGGAGTTCGGCGGCCAGCAGGGGCAGCGACCAGCCGTCCAGCAGGAGGTGGTGGTTGGTGAGGACGAGGCGGTGGCCGGTCTCGCCGAGTTTGAGCAGCAGGAAGCGCAGCAGCGGCGGCCGGGCCAGGTCGAAGCGGTCGCGCAGCTCGCGGCGCTCCTGCCGGGCGATCTGCACGCGGCGGCCGGGCGCGCCCAGCGGCGACAGATCGACCTCCCGCCAGGGGAGTTCGACGCCGTCCGCGACGATCTGCACGGGCGTGCCTTCCCTCAGCGCGAAACCGGCGCGGAGCTGCGGATGGCGGTCCAGGAGACCCTGCACGGAGCGGCGGAACCTGGCGACGTCCAGGGGGCCTTCCAGCTCGACCGACGACTGTGTGACATAGACGTCGGGGTCGAGCTGCGCCTGGAAGTACATACCGCGCTGGACGGGTGTCAACGGCAGCACCTCGGGGACGGGGCCGTCCGGCGGGGCGTCCGCCGTGACCTCGCGGGCGAGCGCGGCCAGCTCGGCAGGGGTCTGCCGCAGGAAGATGTCCCGCACGGACAGTCCCAGCCCCGCGTCCCTGGCCCGCGCGGCGAGCTGGACGGCCGTGATGCTGTCGCCGCCCAGCCCGAAGAACCCGTCGTCGGGGCTGACCGCCTCCAGCCCGAGGAGTTCGGCGAACAGCCCGCCCAGCGCCGCTGCGGCG